>CANFNE010000150.1 GCA_947448105.1 Burkholderiales bacterium | reverse complement strand
GCGTGCACCGCGTGGCTGACGATTTTGGCCAGGGGTTTGCAGCCCAGTTTGGCTGCGGTGGAGGCGCGCATCATCACCAAGGCGGCGGCGCCGTCGTTGATGCTGGAGCTGCTGGCCGCCGTGATGGTGCCGTCTTTTTTGAACGCTGCTTTTAGCGAAGGAATCTTGTCGAGCTTGACCTTGCCCGGGCCTTCGTCAATAGAAATCACGCTCTCACCTGCGCGGGTTTTGACGGCCACTGGCGTGATCTCGGCAGCAAACGCGCCCGACTGGGTGGCGGCCTGGGCGCGCTGCACGCTGGTGGTGGCAAAGGCGTCTTGCTGGTCGCGGGTAAAGCCGTATTTGGCAGCACAGTCTTCGCCAAAGGTGCCCATGGAGCGGCCGGCCTCGTAGGCGTCTTCCAGGCCGTCGAGCATCATGTGGTCAAAAATGCGGTCGTGGCCGATGCGGTAGCCGCCGCGCGCCTTGGGCAGCAAATACGGGGCGTTGGTCATGCTTTCCATGCCACCGGCCACCAGCACGTCGGCACTGCCCGCGGCCAGCATGTCGTGCGCGAACATGGCCGCGCGCATGCCCGAGCCACACATCTTGGACAGCGTGACCGCTCCCGCACTGATGGGCAAACCGCCCTTGAACGCCGCCTGGCGCGCTGGGGCCTGGCCCTGGCCGGCCATCAGGCAGTTGCCAAACAGCACCTCATTGACTTGCTCTGGCGCCACGCCTGCGCGCTCCATGGCGGCCTTGATAGCGGCGCCTCCCAGGTCATGGGCGGCGAGGCTGGAAAAATCACCCTGGAACGCACCCATGGGCGTGCGGGCGGCGCTGACGATCACGATGGGGTCTTGCATGGCAAATTGCTCCTAAAAAAATGGCTGCGCGCTCAGGCGCGGGGGAACCGCTTCTCGCGGTCGTAGGGAAAAACGTCGTGCACGTGGCCGGCGGTGATGCGGTCTTTGTGGCCTTGCCAAAAAGACGCGTCCAGCAGGTCGCCGTGGTGTTGCATGAACACGCTGCGCACCGCCGGGTTGCCTAGCAAAAATGGAGCGAAGGTCTCGGGGAACACATCTTTGGGGCCGACCGAATACCAGACCTCGCCCGACATTTCGTCCTCTTCGTTGCGGGGTGCAGGCACGCGGCGAAAGTTGCAGTCGGTGATGTATTCGATCTCGTCGTAGTCGTAAAAAACGACCTTGCCATGGCGGGTGATGCCAAAGTTTTTCCACAGCATGTCGCCGGGAAAGATGTTGGCCGCCACCAGGTCTTTGATGGCGTTGCCGTACTCGACTACGCCGCGCTCAATCTGCTCGCGGGCACGCGCGGCCTCGGGCGAAGTGTCGGCGGCGTTGGCGCCACCGGCGTCAAACGCCTCTTGCAGGTAGATGTTGAGCGGAATCATGCGCCGCTCGATATAGACGTGCTTGAGGATCACTTCTTGCGTGCCATCGCCATCGCGGTCATTGATCTCGAGCTGGCTGGGCGCGAATTTTTCGATCTCAGCAATCAGCGCGTCGTCAAAACGGTCGCGCGGAAAGCCTACTTCGCTGTATTCCAAGGTGTCGGCCATGCGGCCCACGCGGTCGTGTTGCTTGACCAGCAAATACTTGCCCTTGATCTGCTCGCGCGAAGTGTCTTTGGGCGGCGGATAAAAGTCTTTGATCACCTTGAACACATACGGAAAACTGGGCAGATCAAACACCAGCATCACCATGCCCTTGATACCGGGGGCGATGCGAAATTTGTCGGTCGAATGGCGCAGGTGGTGCAAAAAGTCGCGGTAAAACAGCGTCTTGCCCTGCTTGGCCAGGCCCAGCGCGTTGTAAATCTCGTTGCGTGGCTTGCGCGGCATCATGCTGCGCAAAAACTGCACGTAGGCCGATGGCACTTCCATGTCCACCATAAAGTAAGCGCGGGCAAAGCTGAACAACACCAGCAAATCGTCCTCGCCAAAGAGGGCGGCGTCTATGACCAGCTTGCCCTTTTTATTGTGCAAAACGGGCAGTGCAAAAGGAAATTCGTTAAAGCCGTTGATCAGCTTGCCCACGATGTAGCAACCCTTGTTGCGAAAAAACAGACCCGAAAGCACCTGGATTTGAAAATTGGCACGCAGCTTGGCGTCGCCCAGGCGCTCAAGCATGGCCTGGGCCACCCATGCAGTGTCGCGCACCAGATCTTCAAAGCCCAGACGCAGGTCAAAGTCCTTCACCATGCGCGACAGCACCTCGGCCATATTGCCCAGCGCCGGGTAATACGAACGGTAGGTGGGACGCGACTGGGGGTCCGAGTCTTCGATGTACTCGGTGCTGACCGCCGGGCGCACAAAGATGAAGTTGTTCTGAAAATAGGCGCGGTGCAGGATTTTGGTGGTCACCGAGTTGAAAAAAGTCTCGGCCAGCTCGGGCTGGTGGTGGTCTACCAGCAGGCCGATGTAGTGCAACTTGACCTGTTGCCACACGTCCATGGGCTGCACATCGGCCTTGTATTCGCGCTCCAGGCGGTTGGAACACTCCAGCACCCGCAGGTCATAAAACTCGATGCGCTCGCGCTGCGCGCGCTGCTGGCCGTGCCAGTCCGCCGTCTCAAAACGGTGCTTGGCGCGCGCGGACTCGGTGCGAAACAGGCGGTAATGGCGGTTAAAGCCGTCCATCATTGCCTTGGCAATATCGTAGGCAACCGAGGAATCGAGGCGGGTGGGAAACATAGGCAAAGGCTCCGCTCAGGGGTTTGTCAGGCGCGCCGACCAGCGCTGGCGCAAGGCGTCGAGCGCGCGCGCGTAGGCGGGGGTCACCTCGTCACTGCTGGCTGCAGTAATGCACATGTCCTGCAACAGGCCATTGTGCAGGCCGTACACCCAGCCGTGCACCACCACCGATTGCCCGCGCTGCCAGGCGTCGGCCACCACCGTGGTGCGGCAGACGTTGCGCGCTTGCTCCAGCACATTGAGTTCGACCAGGGCGTCCACCCGAAAGTCCTCGGGCAGGCTGGCCAGGAAATCTTCGTGCGCATCACGCACGTCTTGCACGTGGCGCAGCCAGTTGTCCACCAAACCGGCGCGCTGGTTGTTCATGGCCGCGCGAATGCCGCCGCAGTTGCTGTGGCCCACCACGATGATGTGTTTCACGCCCAGCGCGTCCACCGCGTACTGGATGACCGACAAGGCGTTCAGGTCGGAGTGCACCAGCAGGTTGGCGACGTTGCGGTGTACAAAAAGCTCGCCGGGCAGCAAACCCACCAGCTCGTTGGCCGGCACGCGGCTGTCGGCGCAGCCAATCCACAGGTATTCCGGTTTTTGCTGTTGCAGCAAGCGGGTAAAGAAGCCGGCTTCGCGCTTTTCGGTGTCACGCGCCCATTGCCGGTTTTTGTCAAAGAGTTCTGTCAGTTCGGTGCTCATGGCCTGTTGCTTTCGTTGGTAGATGGCGCAGTGTACGAATCGCCATTTACCCCCACATTACATGGTCTCTGCAAACAGCTCGCGCCCGATCAGCATGCGGCGGATTTCGCTGGTGCCCGCGCCAATTTCATACAGCTTGGCGTCGCGCCACAGGCGGCCCATCGGGTAGTCATTGATGTAGCCGTTGCCGCCAAAGATCTGCACGCCCTCGCCGGCCATCCAGGTGGCTTTTTCGGCAGTCCACAAAATCACGCTGGCGCAGTCTTTGCGCACCCGACGCACATGCTCGGCGCCCAGGGCGTCGAGGTTTTTGGCCACCGTATAGGCAAACGAGCGCCCGGCCTGCAGCACGGTGTACATGTCGGCGACCTTGCCCTGGATGAGCTGGAATTCGCCAATGCTCTGGCCAAACTGCTTGCGGTCGTGGATGTAGGGCACCACGTTGTCCATCACCGACTGCATGATGCCCAGCGGCCCTCCGGTCAGCACCGCGCGTTCGTAGTCCAGCCCGCTCATCAGCACCTTGGCGCCCTGGTTCAGGCCACCGAGCACATGGGACAGCGGCACTTCAACGTTGTGGAACACCAGCTCACCGGTGTGGCTGCCGCGCATGCCAAGCTTGTCGAGCTTTTGCGCCACCGAGAAACCGGGCATGCCTTTTTCGATCAAAAAGGCGGTCACACCGCGCGCGCCCAATTCAGGTTCCGATTTGGCGTAAACCACCAGCGTGTCGGCGTCCGGGCCGTTGGTGATCCACATCTTGCTGCCGTTCAAGAGGTAGTAGCCGCCTTTGTCCTCGGCGCGCAGCTTCATGCTCAGCACGTCGCTGCCAGCGCCGGGCTCGCTCATGGCAAGCGCCCCCACATGCTCGCCGCTGATGAGCTTGGGCAGGTATTTCGCGCGCTGCGCTTCGCTGCCGTTGCGCTTAATCTGGTTGACGCACAGATTGCTGTGTGCGCCGTAGCTCAGGCCCACGCTGGCGCTGGCGCGCGAGATTTCTTCCATCGCCACCATGTGCGCCAGGTAGCCCATATTGGCGCCGCCGTATTCCTCTCCCACGGTGATGCCGAGCACGCCCAGGTCGCCCATCTTGCGCCACAGGTCCATGGGAAATTGGTCGTTTTTGTCGATCTCGGCGGCGCGCGGAGCGATTTCGCCTTGGGCAAATTCACGCACTGCGTCGCGCAGGGCGTCTACATCGTCACCGAGTTGAAAGTCCAGGCCGGGCAAGTTGTTCATGGGAAAGTCTCCAGTAGAAACGGGGAAATAAAACGGGTGGTTCGTGGCTAAAGCGTCGCAGGCACCGAGGTCAGGGTTTGCTGCATCACAGCGCAGGGGCTTTGTGTGCCGTCAGCGGCCACGTGCAGCACCTCGGCCGTGGTGACGATGATGCGCCGGCCCGCGCGCACCACACGCCCGATGGCGCGCAACTCGCCGCCCTGGAAGGCGGCCAGAAAGTTGATCTTGTATTCCACCGTGGTCACTTCCAGGCCTTCGGCGATCACGGTGAGCGCCGCGTAACCGCCGGCAATATCGGCCAGCGCGCCCATGGCGCCGCCATGAAAGCCGTTTTGCTGCTGCGTGACGCGGTCGGAATACGGCAAGGCGATTTCTACCAGCCCGTGCTCCACACGCAGCAGGCGCGCCTGCAAATGCACCATCATGCCCTGGCGGTTCAGGCTGCTGTGCACCCGCTGCCAGAGCGCGTCGGTGGGGGGAGCGCTTGTTTTAGAGTACATCGGCGGCGGCGGCGGGCGCCTTTTTGGTTTTGGAGGCCGGGGCTTGGGCTTTGGCAAGCAAGGCACGCGCCTCGCGCTGGTGCACTTTGATCTCGTCCAGATTGGCCTGCAAGTCGGCCATTTGTTCTTCAATGCGCGCGCGGTGTACGTCGAGCACGGTCAAAAACTTGGTCAGCTGCATGCCGGTGTCGCGCGGGCTGTCGTAGGTCTCAATAATGTCCTTGGCCTCGGTCAGGCTCAGGCCCAGGCGCTTGGCGCGCAGCGTGAGCTTGAGCCGGGTGCGGTCGCGCACGCTGTAGACGCGGTTGCGCCCCAGCGGCCCGGTGCGCTCGGGCTGCAAGAGCCCCAGGTCTTCGTAAAACCGGATGGCGCGCGTGGTCAGGTCAAACTCGCGCGCCAGGTCGCCAATGCTGAAAGTGGTGCTCATGCCGTTTACCGAAGCGTCCAGATAAAACCCGTAAAAAAGGGCGATGTGCAAACCAAGGCGACAGGGCCCGGGGCTTGCGCTGACTACAATCGTCGCAATTGACGTTTACGTAAACGTCAATTATGAGGCATAAAAAAACACCCATGAACGAGCTCGAAAAGCAACTCCACTATCCCTTGGGCGACGCGCTGCCCGCGCAGGGCCGCTGCATCGAAGTCGCACCCGGCATCAAGTGGATCCGCATGGCGCTGCCCTTTGCACTGAACCACATCAACCTGTGGCTGCTGCGCGACACGATTGAGGGTGAAAACGGCCCGGTGGAAGGCTGGAGCGTGGTGGACTGCTGCATCAGCCGCGACGAATCCAAAGCCCAGTGGGAAGCGATTTTTGCCAACGAACTTGAAGGCCTGCCCATCGTGCGGGTGATTGCCACCCACATGCACCCCGACCACATTGGCCTGGCGCACTGGCTGTGCCAGCGCTGGAACGTGGCCCTGTGGATCAGCGCCACCGACTACCAGGTGGCGCGCATGGCCTGTATGGGCGACAACGGCTTTGGCGGCGAACGCTCGGCCGCCTACTTTGCGCAGCATGGCCTGAACGACGCCGAGTCAGTGGCCAAAATCCGCGCTCGCACCAACTACTTTCCGTCCCTGGTGCCGTCTATGCCCGAGAGCTACTGCCGCCTGATGGACGGCAATCTGCTGCAAATCGGCGGGCGCAGCTGGCGCTGCATCAGCGGCTACGGCCACGCACCCGAACACATTGCGCTGTACTGCGACGAACTGCAGGTGCTCATCGGCGGCGACATGATGCTGCCGCG
>CANFNE010000149.1 GCA_947448105.1 Burkholderiales bacterium | reverse complement strand
GGAAATCTTGCGCCCCTTACTGGCAGAAACCGGTGTCGAGCCCATCGGCAAGATGGTGATTGGTACCGTCAAGGGCGACATCCACGACATCGGCAAAAACCTGGTCGGCATGATGATGGAGGGCGCAGGCTTTGAAGTCATTGACCTGGGTATCAACAACCCCGTCGAGAAATACCTCGCCGCCCTGGAAGAGCACAAGCCCGATATCTTGGGTCTGTCCGCCTTGCTGACCACGACCATGCCTTACATGAAGGTCGTGATCGACACCCTGAAAGAAAAGGGCCTGCGCGACGACTTTATCGTGCTGGTGGGTGGCGCCCCGTTGAACGAAGAGTTTGGCAAGGCCGTGGGCGCGGACGCCTATTGCCGCGACGCCGGCATTGCGGTGGAAACCGCCAAAACCCTGATCGCTGCCCGCCGCGCGGCTGCAGCGGCTTAAAACCCAAACCCGTTCCAAGCCATGGCTGCTGCGGCAAACACCTTGGTGATTGCCTGCGGTGCCTTGGCCAAAGAGATCGTGGCGCTGCGCCAAGCCAATGGCTGGTCGCACATGGACGTGAGCTGCCTGCCGGCCGAACTGCACAACCGCCCCGAAAAAATACCGGGGGCGGTGCGCGAAAAAATCCAACGCTTCAAAGGCCGCTACGCCCACCTGTTTGTGGCCTATGCGGACTGCGGCACTGGCGGCTTGCTCGACGTGGTGCTGGCCGAAGAGGGCGTGGAGCGCATTGCCGGGGCGCATTGCTACGAGTTTTACGCCGGCGCTGCCGTGTTTGAGCAACTGGCGGAGCAGGAAATCGGCACCTTTTACCTGACCGATTTTTTGCTGCGGCATTTTGAGCGGCTCATCGTTCATGGCCTGGGCATCGACAAGCACCCGCAGTTGCTGCCGGTGTATTTTGGCAATTACAAAAAGCTGGTCTACCTGGCGCAGACCGAAAGTGCGCAAGGGCGCGCGCTGGGGCAGGCGGCGGCCGACCGGCTCGGGCTGGCCTTTGAATACCGGCTGACCGGCTATGGCGAGTTAGACAGCAGCTTGCGGCAAGTTAATGAGAAAGTGATCCAATGGCAAAACTGATTGTGATTTCGTGGCGCGACATCCCCGCGCAAGTGGTTGTCAAGCGCGGGCGCGAGACCGGCAAGGTGCAGCTTTCGCACCGCTTCCAAGAGGCCGTGGACCGCGCCGCCATGCGCGCGGGCAAAGCCAGTTCCGGCGACTACCTGGCCGACTGGAAACGCAGCGACCCCACCGAATGCGGCGACGACATCCAGGCCGAAGCCAATGCCTGCGCCGAGCGCTTGGAGGCCCAATACTCCGACGACGATTTGCTGCGCATCATCCGCGCCCACGGCGTGGACACGACTTTGGCGGCACCCACGGTTATTTCACCCGAAGAAGCCGGCGTGCCGCTGCCCGAGGGAGAAGTCTGATGTACGCGGTACGCCGTTGGTCGGTGCGCCATGCGCGCGGACTGGAAATTTTTTACCAGGGCTTTGAGCGCGCCTTTGTGGCCCTGCATCCGCTGTGGAAGGCCGTGGGTTACGAGCGCCTGGAAAAACCGGTGGCTGTGGTGGAGAAAGCCGTCAAAGGCCTGCTGTTTGACTGCCAGATGTGCGGCCAGTGCGCACTTAGTTCTACCGGCATGTCATGCTCAATGAACTGCCCCAAAACCCTGCGCAACGGCCCTTGTGGCGGCGTGCGCGCCGACGGTCACTGCGAGGTCAAGCCCGAGATGCGCTGCGTTTGGGTAGAAGCCTACGCCGGCAGCCAGCGCATGGTGGCGGGCAAAGAGGCGATCAAGGTGGTGCAGTTTGCGGTGGACGGACGCCTCAAGGGCAAGTCCTCGTGGCTGAAAGTGGCGCGGGAGAAAAACGCATGAGGACCCCAGCATGAAATTCGACGACGAACCGGTTCCAGGCTACCCGCTGCCTATTCTTCCCGGCCACACCTCGCCAGGTCGCTTAGAGCGCGTGTTGCGCAGCGGCGCTTTTGCCATTACCGCCGAGATGGAGCCGCCAGACTCCGCCAACCCCGAAGACGTGTACCGCCGCGCCCGCGTTTTTGACGGCTACGCCGACGCCATCAACGCCACCGATGGCAGCGGCGCCAACTGCCACATGTCGAGCCTGGCGGTGTGCGCCTTGCTCACGCGCGTGGGCTACGCGCCGGTGATGCAAATCTCTTGCCGCGACAAAAACCGCATCGCCATCCAGGGCGACATCTTGGGCGGCGCGGCCATGGGTGTGTGCAATATGCTGTGCCTGAGCGGCGACGGCGTGCAAACGGGCGACCATCCGCAGGCCAAACCGGTGTTTGACCTGGACTGCATGTCGCTCTTGGAAATTGGCCGGGACATGCGCGACGCGCACCGTTTCCAGAGCGGGCGCAAGGTGACCTTTGCGCCGCGCGTGTTTTTTGGCGCGGCGGCCAACCCCTTTGTGCAGCCGTTTGACTGGCGCGCCGAGCGCCTGGCCAAGAAGGTGGCCGCAGGCGCCCAGTTCATCCAGACCCAGTATTGCTACGACCTGCCGCGCTTGCGTACCTATATGCAGCAAGTGGAAGACCTGGGGCTCTTGGACAAGGTGTTCATTTTGGTGGGCGTGGGCCCCATGCGTTCGGCCAAGGTGGCCGAATGGATGCGCAGCAACGTGCCCGGCGTGCACATTCCGGACGCCGTCATCAAGCGCATGGCCGGGGCGGAAAAGCCCGCCGCGGAGGGGCGCAAAATTTGCACCGAGATCATGCAAGAGGTCAAAGAGATCAAGGGCGTGGCCGGTGTGCACATCATGGCCTACCGCCAAGAGGATGCGGTGCCCGAGATGGTGCAAAATTCTGGCGTCCTGCAAGGCCGCGTGCCCTGGTACCCCGGGCGTGACGGCGCCGATGCCGAGCTGCACTACACCCCGGCCCCCAGCGTGCCTGCCGCTGCGCAGGCGGCCTGATCGCCCCGACGTTTCCCATTCGCCTTCCCCCGTTTTATTGTTCACACCACAAGGATTCAGCGTGACCGACACCATCATCAGCTCCGCAACGCGCGAAGTCATCATCGGCTTTGACCGTCCCTTCGTCATCATCGGCGAGCGCATCAACCCCACCGGGCGCAAGATCATGGCCGCCGAAATGATGGCCGGCGACTACAGCCGCGTCATTGCCGACGCGCTGGCGCAGGTTGAAGCGGGCGCCCATATGCTCGACGTCAACGCCGGTATTCCCCTGGCCGATGAGCCGGGCATGCTGGCCAAGGCCATCCAGCTCGTGCAGGGCGTGACCGATGTGCCGCTCTCCATCGACTCGTCCATCGTTGCCGCGTTGGAGGCTGGTTTGGCGGTGTACAAGGGCAAGGCACTGGTTAACTCGGTGACGGGTGAAGAAGACCGCCTGGAAACCGTGCTGCCCCTGGTCAAGAAATACGGCGCCGCTGTGGTGGCCATTTCCAATGACGAGACCGGTATTTCCCAAGACCCGGATGTGCGTTTTGCGGTGGCCAAGAAGATTGTGGAGCGGGCGTCGGACTACGGCATCCCAGCCTGCGACATCGTGGTGGACCCGCTGGTCATGCCCATTGGCGCTATCAACCAGGCGGGCGTGCAAGTCATGCGTTTGGTGCACCGCCTGCGCACCGAACTCAAAGTCAACACCACCTGCGGCGCCTCCAACGTGAGCTTTGGTTTGCCCGAGCGCAACGGCGTCAATTCCGCCTTCCTGACCATGGCGATTGCTGCGGGCATGACCAGTGCCATCACCAACCCCATGCACGCCGAAGTCGTCAAGGCCATCATGGGCGCGGACGTGATGATGGGCCACGACCCTGACTGCATGCGCTGGATCCGCAAGTTCCGCGCCGACCCGGTGATGGGCGCCGACGGCGAAATGGGCCGGGGCCGGCGCGAAGGTGGCAGCCGCCGCCGCGCGAGCTGATCCGCGCAACACCTTAACGCCGTCTAAACGCCTTCAATCGCTGGGAGCTTATTTGTGAGTGGTCAAGATGCCTTGGTAGTTTTCACCCCTTCGGGACGGCGTGGCCGTTTTCCGCTGGGATCGTCCTTGCTGCAAGCGGCGCGCTCTTTGGGCGTGGACATTGACTCGGTGTGCGGCGGCCGGGGCATTTGCGGTCGCTGCCAGGTGCTGGTGGCCGAGGGTGAGTTTTCCAAGCATGGTGTGACCTCTTGCGTGGACAACCTGTCGCCCGTCTCCGCGGTCGAGCAGGAATACTGCGCCACCCAGCCCATGGCACCGGGGCGGCGCCTGTCGTGTTCGGCCCAGCTGCTGGGCGACTTGGTGATTGACGTGCCGTCATCGAGCCAAGTGCACAAGCAAGTGGTGCGCAAGGCCGCCGAGGCGCTGGACATCGAGCTCGACCCCCTGGTGCGCCTGCACTATGTGGAAGTGCAAGAGCCCGATATGCACGACCCGTCGGGCGATTTGCGCCGCTTGGAAGACGCGCTGGACTTTGAATGGCAGCTCACCGATTTGTCCTGCGACGTGCTGGTGCTGCAGCAACTGCAAACCGCCTTGCGCGCTGGCGCCTGGAAAGTCACCGTGGCAGTGCACGCAGGCAAGCAAATCATTGCGGTGTGGCCGGGCTTTAAAGAACATGTGTATGGCTTGGCGGTGGACGTGGGTTCGACCACGATTGCCGCGCACTTGTGCAATTTGGCGTCTGGCGACGTGGTGGCGTCTGCCGGGGTGATGAACCCGCAAATCCGCTTTGGCGAAGACCTGATGAGCCGCGTGTCCTACGTCATGATGAACCCCGGCGGAGAGGTCGAAATGACAGCAGCAGTGCGCACGGCGCTCAACGAGCTGGCGGTGGACGTGTCCGCGCAGGCCGGTATTTCGCCGCAAGACATTTTGGAAGCCACGTTTGTGGGCAACCCCATCATGCACCACCTGCTGCTGGGCATTAACCCGGTGGAACTGGGCGGTGCGCCCTTTGCGCTGGCCACCGACCGGGCCATCACTTTGTGGGCAGTAGAGATTGACTTTGCCATCCACCGCAACGCGCGCATTTATGTGCTTCCCTGTATTGCAGGCCACGTGGGCGCGGACACGGCGGGCGTGATTTTGGCCGAGCGCCCGGACCTGAGCGACAAGATCACCTTGCTGGTGGACGTGGGGACGAACGCCGAGATCGTGCTGGGCAACAACCAGCGCCTGCTGGCCTGTTCCAGCCCCACCGGCCCGGCATTTGAGGGCGCGCAAATCAGCTGCGGTCAGCGCGCCGCCCCCGGGGCCATTGAGCGCGTGCGCATCGACCCGGCTACCCTGGAGCCACGCTTCAAGGTGATTGGTTCGGACCTGTGGTCGGACGACCCCGGTTTTGACGCTTCCGTGGCGGCAACCGGTGTGACCGGCGTCTGCGGCTCGGGGATTATTGAGGCGCTGGCCGAGATGTATTTGGCCGGCATCATCCGCCACGACGGCGTGATCAACGGCGACCTCTCAGTGCGCAACCCGCGCATTCAGCCCGATGGCCGCACCTTCTCTTATGAGCTGTACCGCGCCACCGCCGACGCGCCCGCGCTCAAGGTCATGCAAAACGACGTGCGCGCCATCCAATTGGGCAAAGCGGCGCTGTACGCCGGCGTGCGCTTGTTGATGGAGCGCATGGGTGTGCAAACCGTGGACCGCATCCGCCTGGCTGGCGCCTTTGGCAGCCACATTGACGTGAAATACGCCATGGTGCTGGGCATGATTCCTGACTGCGTTCTCAGCGAAGTGAGTTCGGCAGGCAACGCCGCAGGCACGGGCGCGCGCATTGCGCTTTTGGACCAGCGCGCGCGCGGTGACATTGAAGCGCTGGTGCGCCGGGTGGAAAAAATCGAGACGGCGGTGGAGCCGCGCTTTCAAGAGTTTTTTGTCGAAGCCATGGCCCTGCCGCATTTGACAGACCCCTTCGTCGAGCTGCGCAAAGTGGTCAAGCTGCCCGAGCGCGTGGCTATCAACAACGAGCAAAACGCGCGCAGCCGCCGGGGGCCGCGTGCGCGTGCGCCAGAGGCAGCCGCGTAAACCCGCAGGGCGGGAGCAAATTCACGGTTTGCGGTGTGGCTTAGGCCGAAAACGCGGCATAAACCCGGTATAAAGGCGCTGTCCGCAAGGGCCTCAACAGAGTGTGATGGGTTCATTCAATAAACAGGAGTTCTTATGACGATGATGAAAAGGGTTGCAGCAGTTGCCGCTGTCATGGCAATGGGTACACAGTTCGCGCTGGCCGAAGACGCCAGCTGCAAGACCGTGCGTTTTGCCGACGTGGGCTGGAGCGATATTGCTGCTACCACCGGCATGGCCTCGGTCGTGCTCGAAGGCCTGGGCTACAAGCCCACCGTCACTATGGCCTCTATCCCAATTGCTTTTGCCGGCATGAAGAAAAAGCAGATTGACGTGTT
>CANFNE010000148.1 GCA_947448105.1 Burkholderiales bacterium | reverse complement strand
TTTGGCGGCTTCAGGCGGCGCGTCGGCAAACAGCGCGGCGGCGCCCTTGGGGCCCAGGTTGTAGGCCATGGCAGCCCAAAACAGCGTGGTATCCGCCCATTGCGCCAGCACCCGCGCCACGCCCTTGGACGCCTCGGGGTAGAGCGTGGGGCTGGGCTGGACGTGCTCCAGCACCTCGCACATGAGCGCGGTGTCGCAGTAGATATCGGCGCCTATCTGCAAAAACGGCGTTTTGCGGTAGCCGCCGGTCAGAGCCAGCACGTCGGGTTTGGGCAGGATGCGCGGCACCACCACCGATTTCCAGGCCAGGGCTTTGTAGCCCAGCACCAGCCGCACTTTTTCAGAAAACGGCGAGCTGGGGTAGTGGTGAAGAATCAGGTCAGGCATAGGCACCTCGTCAACAAGTTAGCTTGGTAAAAATTCAGCGCGGCATGGCACGCCGGATGATGGCGTCAAAGTCCACGCCGCTGCCCAGGGTGCCAAAGCTGTAACCCCAGTCGCCGCCCAGGCGTGAATCGCAAAAGGCGCTAAACACGGCGCTCGGTGCGCTTTGCTGCAAGAGCGCAGCTTGCACCGACAGCGCCACGTCTTGCGCCAGGCGCCGGGCCTGCACTTCGTTGGCCAGCAGTTCCACCCGCGTGGGCAGGGAGTCCATCATGCGGTCGAGCGCCGGGTGCGCGCCGCGCGCCGGGGCCAGTTCTTGCGCCAGGGCCTGGGCCACGTCGCCTTTGCGCAAGGCGCGCAGCAGGTCCAGCGCCATGATGTTGCCCGCGCCTTCCCAAATCGAGTTGAGTGGCATTTCGCGGTAAATGCGGGCCATGGTGCCCAAACCGCCCTCTTCCACATAGCCGTTGCCGCCCATACATTCCATGGCCTCTTGGCCGAAGGCGCTGCCGCGCTTGCAGATCCAAAACTTGGCAATCGGCGTGAGCACGCGCGCGATCAGACGCTCAAAGCTGTCGCCCGTGTTGTCAAAAGCACGCGCCAGGCGCATAGACAAGGCGGTGGCGGCTTCGCTCTCAAGCGCCAGATCGGCCAGCACGTTGCGCATCAAGGGTTGGTCGATCAGGCGCTTGCCAAAAGCATGGCGCTGGGCGGTGTGGTTGAGCGCAATGCTCAAGGCTTGGCGCATCAGGCCGCTGGTGCCCAAAGCACAGTCCAGCCGGGTCATCTCGCCCATCTCCAAAATCTGCGGCACGCCGCGCCCTTCCACGCCCACCAGCCAGGCGGTGGCGCCTAGAAACTCGACTTCCGAGCTGGCGTTGGCCTTGTTGCCCAGCTTGTCTTTGAGACGCTGTATGTGCAACTGGTTCAGGGAGCCGTCCGGCAGCACGCGCGGCAGAAAAAAGCAGCTCAGGCCGCCAGGTGACTGCGCCAGCACCAAAAACGCGTCACACATGGGCGCCGAGAAAAACCATTTGTGGCCCACCAAAGTGAAGCGCTGGCCCCAGGCGTCGCTGCCATCGGCGGTAGCTCGCGTGGTGTTGGCGCGCACGTCTGAGCCGCCCTGCTTTTCGGTCATGCCCATGCCCATGGTCAGGCCGGTTTTTTGACTGAACAGTTTGAGCGCCGGGTCGTAGTGCGGGCTGCTCAGGCCCGGCGCCCAGTCTTGGTAAACGGCGGCGTTGCTGCGCAGCGCGGGCATGACGGCGTAGCTCATGGAAATCGGGCACAGCGTGGACGACTCTAGTTCGGTGAACATCAAAAACGCGGCTGCGCGGCGCTGGTGCGCGGTCGATGTGCCGGGTTTGGCGTCAAAAAAATCGATCCAGGGGCTTCCATGCAAGCCCGCCTGCATGGCTGCAGCCATGAGGGCGTGGTAGCTGGGGTGAAACTCGACCTCGTCTATGCGCTTGCCAAAGCGGTCGTGGCTGCGCAACTGCGGCGTGTGCACATTGGCCAGTTGGGCGTGGGTTTGCATCTCGGCGCTGCCCATGTGCGCGCCCAAGGCGCTTAACTCGGCGGTTTCCAGGCCGGGGGCGTTAAATTTAAGCGCGCTTTGCAGGGCCTGGTTGCCGTCAAACAAGTTGTAGTTCTCCAGGTTGAGGGCCTGGTTGAACACTTCGTGGGTGGCGGCATTCAGGGCTGCGGCACTGTTCATTTCGGCCTCGCCTTTCAGACCAACTTGACCAGTTGTTTGCCAAAGTTCTTGCCCTTGAGCAGGCCCAAAAATGCCTCGGGCGCATTTTCCAGACCCTGGGCGATGCTTTCGCGGGCGCGCAGCTTGCCGGTGGCCACCAAGGTACCGAGTTCGGCCAAGGCGGCGGGCCACACTTCCATGTGTTCGCTGACGATAAAGCCTTCAATTTTCAGGCGCTGCATCAAAATCAGCGCGGGGTGGGTCAGGGGCAACGGCGCGCCGTTGTAGCCAGCAATCATGCCGCACACCGCAATGCGGCCAAAGGCATTCATGCGCGGTAACACGGCGTTGAGCACCATGCCGCCCACGTTCTCGAAGTAGCCGTCAATGCCCTTGGGGCAGGCCGCAGCAATGGCCGCTGACAGGCTGGCGGCGTCGGAATACTCTTTGTAGTCAATGCAGGCGTCAAAGCCGAGTTCGTCCACCGCGTACTTGCATTTTTCGGCGCCACCGGCAATGCCCACCGTGTGGCAGCCCCGCGCTTTGCTCAAAGCGGCAAAGGCGCTGCCCACCGCGCCTGTGGCAGCACTCACCACCACGGTGTCACCGGACTTGGGCGCAATGATGTGCACCAGGCCGTAATAGGCGGTCACGCCCGGCATGCCCACCGCACCCAAGTAGGCGCTCAGGGGCACATGGCGGGTGTCTACCGCGCGCAGGGCGCCGGGCAGGTCGGCGTTGACCACGCTGTATTCCTGCCAGCCGCCCATGCCCACCACTTGCGTGCCTACGGGGTAGCGCGGGTTGTGTGATTCCACTACCTCACCCACCGTGCCGCCGCCCATGGTCTGGCCCAGGGCTTGGGGTTGGGCGTAGCTTTTGGCGTCATTCATGCGGCCGCGCATGTACGGGTCCAGGCTCAAAAAGTGGTGGCGCACCAGCACTTCGCCGTCCTGCAGGGCCGGGGTTTGTGCGGTGACCAGCACAAAGTTGCTGGCCTGTGCTTCGCCTGCGGGACGGTTGTCAAGGTGAATTTGGCGGTTTGCGGGCATGGCGGGTCTCTTTTCTTTTAGTCGGTGGAAATAGTGGCGGTCGGGCTGGCGCGGCCCGCGCCAGACAGCGCGGTCGTGCTCCCTGGCGGGCGCTTGAGGAATTTGAAAGTGCCCATAGCGCTGGCGCAGGCGCGGCCCTGGGCGTCAAAAATCGTGGACTGGGTAAACGCCATGGTGGCCGTGCGGTGCACCAGCGTTCCGCGCGCCAGCAAGGGGCCCACGGCCGGGTGCATAAAGCTGGTCTTCATCTCAATGGTCACTACACCCTGCTCGGGCGAATCGCTGCGCGCGGCGGTGGCCATGGACACATCGAGCAAGGTCATCAAAGCGCCACCGTGGGTGACGCCATAGGAATTCAGGTGCGCGGGCTGGGCGGTGTACGTGATCTCGGACTGGCCGGCCGCAAACTGTGTCAGCTCGAAACCGAGGTGCCGAACGAAGGGAATATCCACCCCAAAACCGGCCAGCTTTTCCCACGAGTTGGCAGCCGCCCCCGCGGGCGGCGCCGCAGCTTCAGCCACCGGTGACTACGCTCACGCCGCCGTCCACCGCCAGCCACTGGCCGGTGATGTGCTTGCCCGCGTCAGACGCGTACAAGAGGCACAGGCCTTTGAGGTCTTCGTCGTCGCCCAGGCGCTTGAGCGGGGCGCCAGCCGCAAGCCTTTCTTCGCCCATGGCTTTCAAGGTGCCGGCCGTCATCTTGCTGGGGAAAAAGCCCGGGCAGATGGCGTTGACGGTGATGTTGTACTTGCCCCACTCCGCGCCCAGGGTACGGGTGAAGTTGATGACTGCGCCCTTGGACGTGTTGTAGGCAATGGTGTTCATGCCCTCAGGGTTGCCGCCCAGACCGGCGATGGACGCCACGTTGATGATGCGCCCCGAGCGGCGGGCAATCATGCTGCGCTTGGCTACGGCTTGGCTGAGCAAGAAGTAGCCGCGCACATTGAGGTTCATCACCTTGTCCCAGGCGTCCACGGGATGGTCTTCCGCGGGCGCACCCCAGGCCGCACCAGCGTTGTTGACCAAGATGTCGATGTCACCCAGGCGGTGCAAGGATTCGTCCACCAGGCGGGTGATTTCACTGTCTTTGGCACAGTCAGCAGCCACCCATCGGGCGTCAATGCCGGCGGCTTGCAGTTCGGCGGTGGCGTGTTCCAGGTCTTCGGCCTTGCGTGAGGTAATCAGCACGCGGGCACCGGCTTCGCCCAAGGCGTGCGCCATTTGCAGGCCCAGACCACGGGAACCTCCGGTGACCAAGGCGGTCTTGCCGGTCAAATCAAAAAGCTGCTGGATGGTGCGCGTCATGCGGACTCCTTCAAAAAAAACCAGGGATAAAAAGCAAAAACGATTGTGCCGCCACCAGGCCGGTAGGGCCTGTCACCACAGCGATACGGCGGCGCGGAGGGCCGCGTTTACTCGCCGTGCAGACGCGAACGCACTACGATCAGGGCCACGCCCGAGGCCACTGCCAAAAGGCCACCAACGAGCACCAAGCCCAGGCTGCCGTCCGGATTGGCGGGCATGAAAAACGACAAAACGCTGGTCAGCAAGCCGCCGTAAATCAGTATCCAGGTCCAGCGCTCAACGCGCAGCAAGCGCTTGTCGGTGGTGCCGTTGTATTTTTTGAAAAAAGCCATCAAAAAGCGTCCTCAGGGAAAGTTGCACAGGTCATGTCCCTCGATTGCACCACAGACAACCAGGCGCCGACCTTGGGCAGCTCATAGTGGAAGAAAAAGCGCGCTGCGCCCAGGCGGCCCACGGTGGCGGTATGCGCCTGCGCGGCGTCAGCGGCCAGCGTGGTGCAAGCCACGTCCAGCCAGATCCAGGCCAGCACGGTGTGGCCAAAGGCCTGCATATAGGGCACGGCGTTGGCCAGTGCCTCGGTCGGTGCGCCATTGGCCCAGGCGGCGTGTGTAGCGGCGCCCACTTTGGCGAGCGCTTTGCCCAGGGCGTCCGCAAAAGGCGCCAAGGTGGCGTCGGAAGCAGCGCGCGCCATGGTGGCTTGCATGCGCGCAGCCAGCAACTGCATGCCGCGGCCGTTTTCCATCAGCACCTTGCGCCCGAGCAAGTCCATGGCCTGGATGCCGTGGGCGCCTTCGTGGATCATGTTCAAACGGTTGTCGCGCCAGTATTGCTCGACCGGATAGTCACGCGTGTAGCCGTAGCCGCCGTGCACCTGGATGGCGAGCGAATTGGCCTCCAAACACCATTCGCTGGGCCAGCTTTTGGCAATTGGCGTGAGCACTTCCAGCAACAGACGCGCCTCATCGGCAGCCGCCGCATCTGCGGTGTGTTGTTCGTCCACCAAGCGGGCGCAGTACATGGCCAGGGCCAGCGCGCCTTCGCCATACGACTTTTGCGCCAGCAGCATGCGCTTGACGTCAGTGTGTTCGATGATGCGCACCTGGGGCTGCGAGGCGTCTTTGCCGCCCGCACCGATGGGTCTTCCTTGCGGGCGGTTCTTGGCGTAATCCAGACTCGCGTAATACCCGGCTAGACCCAACATGGTGGCGGCAATGCCCACGCCGATGCGCGCCTCGTTCATCATGTGGAACATGCAGCGCAGGCCTTCGCCGGGCTTGCCGACCAAGTAGCCCACGGCGCCTGCGCCGTTTCCAAAGGGACCGCCAGACTGCCCATCAACCGGGTATTTGCCCTCGCCAAAATTGAGCAAGGTGTTGGTGGTGCCGCGCCAGCCCAGCTTGTGGTTCAAGCCGGCAAGCGCCACGTCGTTGCGCACGCCGGTGAGTTGGCCGTCCAGCCCCACCAGCTTCTTGGGCACGATAAAGAGCGAAATACCCCGCGTGCCGGGCACCAGCGCGCCATTGGCGTCTGGAATCTTGGCCAGCACCAGGTGGATGATGTTTTCGGTCAGCTCGTGCTCGCCGCTGGAAATCCACATCTTGTTGCCCTTGAGGCGGTAGCGCGCGCCCAGGGCTTCGGCCTCAAAGTCGGCGCCGTCGGGCACGGCGCGGGTGGTGATGTCCGACAGGCTCGAACCTGCCTGGGGCTCGCTCAGGCACATGGTGCCCGAGAAGCGGCCGTTGAACTCGTTCTTGGCAAACACGGTTTTTTGCAATTCGGTGCCGTGCACCATGAGCAAATTGGCGTTGCCGGTGGTGAGCATGCCCGAGCCAATGCTGACCGAGGCGCAGGCGAAAAACGCGTTGGCTGCCGCCTCGACACTGTAGGGCAACTGCATGCCACCCATTTCGAAATCTTGCGCTGCGCTAAGCATGCCGGACTCGGCGTAGGCCTTGGC
>CANFNE010000147.1 GCA_947448105.1 Burkholderiales bacterium | reverse complement strand
GAGACCATGCCCACATTGCCGCCGGACGCGCCCACGTGTGGGGCTTCAGTATCCGTGGAACCCTGCGTCAAAAACACTTCGCACAGGTTGTCGGTGTCGGTGTACTCCATGGGATAGACCGCAAAACTACCCGAGTCATTGACTGGCGCGCCGTTGATGGTGAAACCCATTTCATCGGAGTTAAAGCCACGCACCCGCAGGCCGCCGCCAAACATGCCTGTCGCATCGTGGCTAAAGGTGTTGACACCGGGCAGCATTTCGATGGCTTGGTAAGGGTTGCTGGTGGGATTGAGCGAATCCAAGTGCGTCTTGCTCACCGAGCTGCGCGCCTTGGGCGTCTCTTCTTGGACGATCAGACCCGTGCTGGCGCCCGCAGGCAGCGCCTCAACGGTGATGCGGCCAATGTCGGTGGCCGCTTGCTGCGCCCAAAGAGGCGAAGCGGCGCAGACGGCCGCGACGACCAGCGCCAGTCGGGTCGGTTTGAATTTTTTCATGGTGAAAGCCTTTGTAAAAAGTGAAGGTTGCAAGGAAAACTAAGAGCCACTTGGGGGAACAAAATTGAGCTCAGTGGTGAACTTATGCTGCTCGTCACTGGGCCATGCGGACGCGGGGAAGGGGGGGAAACTGCTGCGACGCACCGCCGCCTTGGCCGCGTCTTCCAGCAAAAACGATGCGTCGCCAGGAAACACCCCTAAATCCACCAAGGTGCCCGCGCGGTTGAGCACAAACCACAGCTTGACGCTGCCCTGGGGCCGTTGTTGGCTGGCTTGGCGCCCGGTGGGATAGCGTTTGGCCCCGTCAATCGTGGCGCGCAATTTGCCGATGTATTCGCCTTCCAGTGAGGGCGACACGGGTGTGGGCGCGGCTGCGGGTGCTGGCGCCGCCACCACGGCGCTAGGCTTCGCCGCTGGTGCTTCGGGGGCCGACGGGGCGGCGGGTGCTGGCGCTGCCGGGGGCAGCGCTGGGGTGGCGCTTGGTGCGGCAGGCACAACAACCGGGGCGGGCAGCACCGGTTTTGGCAGCTCCTGCACGGGCGGCGCAACCGGCTTTGGCGGCGGCAAGGCTGCGGGAGCCGGTGGAGGGGGAGGCGGTGGCGGCGGTGGAAGGATGACCTCTTGGATAACCACCGCTGTGAGGGGCTTTTGTATTTCCTTGACCAGGTCGGTGGCCTTGCCACTGAGCACGGCGTAGCCCACCACCAGGTGCAGCGCAAGCGCCCATGCCAAGCCCACGGGAAAGCGTTTTGCCGTGCTGGGCGTGTAGCTGGCCTGCGCATACGCGGCAGCAAAGCCTGGTGAAACAGATTGCGCCGGCATTACAAAAACTGCTCGCTGCCCACCACGGCCACTTTGGTCAATCCGATGCGTTTGGTGGTCGCCAGCACCTTGGTAAACACGGCGTAGGGCGCGGCTTTGTCGGGGCGGATATGAATCTCGGGCTGGTTTTGCGCAGTGACCAGGAGCTGCAAGCGCTGCGCCAGCTCTGCTTCAGGAACTTCCACGCCCTGCACGGTCACGGAGCCTTGGGCCGAAACCGCAATTTGAATTTTTTCCGGTTTGGGCTGATTTGCCGGTGGCGTGCCAGACACCGGTAGCTCCATGTTGACCGCATGCAATTGAACGGGGATGGTGATGATGAGCATCACCAAGAGCACCAGCATCACGTCGATCAAGGGCGTGGTGTTGATGTCCATGATGACGTCGTCCTGCGTACCGCTGCTGCGCAAAGAAAGGGCCATCTTCAGCTCCCTCGGGCCGCAGGTTCGGTAATGAAGGACACCTTGGTGATGCCTGCGCGCTGGCACTCGAGCAACACCCTCCCCACACTTTCATACTGCGCCGCTTGGTCGCCGCGGATCTGCACATCGGGCTGTGGGCTCATGCGCGCTACGGCTTGCAATCGGGGCAGTAAATCCTGGCGCTGGCGCACCGGCGCATCAAACCAAAACATGCGGCCTTCGCGGTCCACCGAGATGATGATGCTGTCGGGCTTGGTCTCACGCACTTGCACGCGCTCGCTGGGTAGCTTGACCGGGATAGACGTGGTCACTACCGGGATGGTGATAAGAAAAATAATCAGCAAGACCAGCATCACATCCACCAGCGGCGTGGTGTTGATGTCTGACAGCACGGCGTCCTCGCCGCCCTGCCCCCCTATTTGCATGGACACCGCTGTCTCACTTCGGTGTGGCAGGCACGGAACTCAGCGCAGCCACATGCAAGGCCGTGCCAAACGAACGCAGCCCATCGATTGCCTGCTTGTTGCGGCGAAGAAGCCAGTTGTAACCCAGCACGGCGGGCACGGCCACGGCCAGGCCGATGGCCGTCATGATCAAGGCTTCGCCCACGGGACCTGCAACCTTGTCAATGGAGGCCTGGCCGGACAGGCCGATGGCGGTGAGCGCGTGGTAAATGCCCCACACGGTGCCAAACAAGCCGACAAAGGGAGAAATCGATCCCACGGTCGCCAGCACGGCCATGCCCGACTGGCTTGTGCCCTGCACCTGGTCAACGGCCGATTGCACGCGCATGACGACCCAGTCGTTCAAGCTGACATGATCATTGAGCACCGCATGCTTTTGCACCGCATCGACGGCCGCATCGGCGACAAAACGGAACGGGCTTTTTTCGGGAAGCGCCGCAGCACCTTGCGATAAAGCACCGGACGCCCAAAAGTCCCGCCGGGCCTGCGCACCATAGGACAGAAGACGCGATTGCTCGATGAGCTTGGACACGATCACGTACCAACTGCCCACGCTCATGACCAGCAGCAGGAGCAGCACAGTTTGGGCTACCAGGTCGGAACTGCCCCACAAGGCTGCAAGACCGTAAGGGTTGAGTGCGTCGGCAACGGCGGGCAAATCTTGGCCCAGGGCGGCTTGGCTGGCCACGAGCCCCAAGACGGCGACAAGCGCAACAGGACGACTTTGAAAATGGCAACGGTTCAGCATGGCAATACGGTTAGATATGAATGTGTGCCGGACTGTACGGATGCCAAATTTCACAATTGCGACGAATAAATGTCAGCTTGTCACATTGAAATCAATGTTCATAAATTCTTAACGCCACGGTCATCACGGGCTTCTACATTGGGTGCAAACATCCTTTGAAAGACCCTTCCATGACCATGACCACCAATAATCGACGCGACTTCATCATCAAACTTGCATCTGTCTCAGGTGTGATGGCTGGCGGCTCCCTGCTGTCAGCGTGCGGTGGCGGCAGCGATGGCGCCATGCTTCAGTTCAACTACGGCGTGGCCAGCGGCGACCCTTTGACGGACCGCGTGATTCTGTGGACCCATGCCAAATACGAAGGAAGCACCGATGCGGTTGCGCTGACCTACCAGGTAGCAACCGATGCCACGTTCTCGACCATCGTCAGCACGGGCAGCGCCACCGCCAGCGACAGCACCGGCTACACCGCCAAGGCCGACGCCACAGGCTTGACTGCTGGCAGTTCCTACTATTTCCGCTTTGTGAGCGGTCGGTGGATTTCGCCGGTAGGCTTCACGCGCACACTGCCTGCGACGAACGCCACTAGCGTGAAATTTGCGGTTTTCTCGTGCACGCTGTATTCGGCTGGATATTTCAACGCCTACGACGCAGCGATCAGCTCCGGCGCCCAATATGCAGTGCACTTGGGCGACTACATCTATGAATACGGCTCCGACGCTGCCAAATTCGGTAACAGCGATGCCGTTAGCTTGAACCGCGTGACTGCACCTGCCAACGAAATTGTCAGCCTGGAAGACTACCGCACCCGCTATGCGCGTTACCGCAGCGACCCCAACCTCAAAGCGTTGCACGCAACCATGCCCTGGATCACCGTATGGGATGACCACGAGTTCGCCAACAACGCCTGGGTTGACGGGGCGGAAAACCACAACAGCGCAACCCAGGGCGCATGGAGCGCGCGCAAGGCGATCGCTGCCCGCGTTTACCACGAGTGGATGCCCATCCGCGTGCAAGACGCCGCCAATCTGTTGAAAATCTACCGTCGCTTTGATTTCGGCAACATCTTCACTTTGCACATGGTGGACACCCGCATCGAAGGCCGCGACAAACAATACGACGCCTATGGCGACGCCGACGGCGGCCTGACCCGTTACGCCACTGCGCTGACCAGCGGTGCCGACGCCAGCCACCGCATGATGAGCACCACACAGCAGGCCTGGCTGACCAACGGCATGGCGGCCTCGACGGCCACCTGGCAGATCATGGGCAACCAGGACATCATGGCGCGCATGTGGTTTCCGGCTACCGTTCTGCAGGCACAAGCCACGGCGACTGCAAGCCCGACGGCGGCCAATGGCCAAGCGGTTCTCGATGCAATTTCCGCCTTTTTGACGGCCAAGGGAACCCGAGCTGCCTATGGCTCGGCTGCGTTGACCGACGCCCAGAAGGCTTTGCTCAGCACAACAACCAATCCCCGCCTGCCCTACAACCTTGACGCCTGGGATGGCTACCCCATCCAGCGCGAAACCATCCTCCAAACCATCAAGGCGCAGGGCAAAAAGTTCATTACCCTGTCTGGCGACTCACACAATGGCTGGTTCACCAATCTCACTACCCTGGCTGGAGAAAAAGTGGGCGTGGAGTTTGCAGGATCGTCGGTGACTTCCCCTGGTTTTGAGAGCGCAGGCCTGGGCGGTTTGGCGAGTTCTTTGGATGGCACTGCCGTCGTTGCGGGCGGCTACGGCATGGGCCTGGGACTGGTGGACGACCTTAACTATGTGGACACCATCCGCCGGGGCTACTTGCTGATGACGGCCACTGCGGCTTCGGTCAAGGGCGAATACGTGTATGTCGACACGATCAAGTCCACCGCGTACAAAGCAAGCACCGGAAAAACCGTAACCGTCAGCGCGACGGACTTGGCAGTTACCTACGCCTAAGGCAAAGGCAAGGGCCTACCGGCTTGGAGCGCTAGGCGTGCCAGGCCGGTAACGCCGGTCAGGGTGCGGCAAATCCATGGGCTACAAACACCGCTTGTGATTCCCGGCGGGTGACGTAGGCCATGAAGTCGCGGGCCACTGCCGCGTCGTGGGCTTGCGCGCCTAGGGTGATGGAATAGGTGGTGATTTTTTGCAGCGCATCGGGCAAGGGGCCGACGAGCTTGGCGCCTTTGACCGGCAAGATTTCGGTAATCTGCTGAATGCCGAGTTCCAAGTCGCCTCGGGCCACCGGCTCGACCACAAAGCCCACGTCGCCCAGCGTGGTTTTGCCCCGCATTTGGTCTGCAATCCCGAGTTGATCAAGCACCGACGCAAAGTGCTTGCCGCTGGTGCCTTTGCTGGGATCCATATAGGTGATGGACTTTGCATTGAGCAAGGTTTGGCGCAAAGCCTCAGGCGTAGAAATGTCAGGCACGGGTGCGCCCTCCTTGATCGCTATTCCCACGCCCACACGGCCGATAGGGGCCGCTGTGTTGGGCACCACCCAGCCATTTTTTTCCACGTTCGCCACCACGTCCTGGCTGACGATCAACACCTCGGGCCGACCACCCTCGGCGAGCCGCTTGAGTAACACGCCCACCGGGGCGTATTCGACCTTGACCGTATTGCCCGAGGATTTTTGGTAGTCCTGAACCAAGAGCGACAGCGGCGTTTGGGCGGCGCCTGCGCTCCACACCACCACTTCGCTGGCAAGCGCTGCGGCAGTCAGCACAAAGGTGCCCAGGCCAACGAGCAGCCCTTGGGTGAATTTGGAAACACGGGTTCGGTTGCGCAACGGGGTTTTCATGGGAGGGTCATCCTTGTTGGGGTCAGAGTCATTCGTGTTGTAACCAAGCGTGTGGTGCCTGGCTCAGGCCAGCGTAAAGCCGTCATGGCCAAAGGGTGTCCTGCGCAGCCGAACCCCGGTGGCTGCGGCAATCGCGTTGGCCAGCGCCGGCGTGATGGGCGCATAAGGCGGCTCGCCCATGCCGCCCCACACCTCGCCACCGGTGGGCACCAAGACCGCGTTGATGCGCGGCGTTTGGCGCAGCTGCATGAGGGGATAGTCTTGCAAATTGCTCTGGACCACCCGGCCGTCCTGCACGTTAATCTCGCTCATGAACATGGTGCTCAGAGCGTAGACCACATTGCCTTCGATTTGTGCCTTTGCCGAGTCCAGGTTGGCGACATGGCCGGGGTCGACCGCCACAGTGACGCTGTGCACCGTCACCGCTTTTTGCGCATTCACCGAAAGCTCCACCACACAGGCGGCATAGCTGCCATAGGCGTCTTGCACCGCCAGACCCTGAAAGCGTCCGGCGGCCAATGTGCCACCCCAATTGCCGGCCCGGGCGGCGGCCTCGAGCACTTTGCGGTCGCGGCCTTCAGGCGCAAGCAATTCGATACGGCCCGCCAACGGATCTTTGCCACTGGCTTGGAAGACTTCATCCAAAAAGCATTCGCGCGCAAACGGGTTTTGCGAGTGGTAGACCGAACGCCAAAAACCCACCGGCACATTGACATGGCAAATGCCGTG
>CANFNE010000146.1 GCA_947448105.1 Burkholderiales bacterium | reverse complement strand
TGGGCTACCTGTATTGCATAGGCAACCCGCGCACCGACTGGCTGTTCAAAACCGAGCCCGAGCCCGGGCTCAATGGCCGCAGCCTGATTTATCCGCGCGGCAAGACGCTGGGCGGCTGCAGCAGCATCAACGGCATGATTTACATGCGCGGCCAGGCACGCGACTACGACGGTTGGGCGCAGCTGCTCGGCGACGAGAGCTGGAACTGGAACAACAGCCTGCCCTACTTCAAGCTGCACGAAGACCACCACAAAGGCGCCAGCGCCCTGCACGGCGCGCGCGGCACCGCGCCCGAACTGATGCAAGACGCCAGCACCGCCTACCGCGAAGTGCTGCGCCACCGCAACGCCGGTGGCGAATGGCGGGTGGACAAGCAGCGCCTGCGCTGGGACGTGCTCGAAGCCTTTGCCCAAGCCGCCGAGCAAGCCGGTATTCCAGCCACCGACGACTTCAACACCGGCGACAACGAGGGCGTGGGCTATTTCGAGGTCAACCAGAAAAAGGGCTGGCGCTGGAACACCGCCAAGGCCTTTTTGCGCCCCGCCTGCTACGCCCGGCCCAACTTTGAGTTGTGGACCAGCGCGCAGGCGTCCAAATTGATTCTCACCGGTGGCACGGGCACCGAGCCGCTGCGCTGCACCGGCGTGCAAGTGTGGAACGGCCATGAAATGGTGACGGTGAGCGCACGCCAGGAAGTGATCTTGAGCGCGGGTGCCGTGGCCACGCCGCAGCTGCTGCAGCTCTCGGGCCTGGGGCCGGCCGAACTGCTGCACGCCAAGGGTGTGGCGGTGGCCAAAGACCTGCCCGGCGTGGGCAACAACCTGCAAGACCATTTGCAAATCCGCGCCGTGTTCAAAGTGCAGAACACGCCCACGCTCAACACCCTGGCCAGCAGCCTGTGGGGCAAGGCGCGTATCGGGCTGGAATACGCCTTCAAGCGCAGCGGCCCCATGAGCATGTCGCCCAGCCAATTGGGCGCCTTTACCCGCAGCGACCCGTCTCAGCCCTACCCCAACCTGGAATACCACGTGCAGCCCTTGAGCCTGGACGCCTTTGGCTCGCCGCTGCACAGCTTTGACGCTATCACCGCCAGCGTGTGCAACCTCAACCCCACCAGCCGGGGCACGGTGCACATCAAGACGGCCAACTTCCAGGACGCCCCGGCGATTGCGCCCAACTACCTGAGCACCGAGGCTGACCGCAAGGTGGCGGCTGACTCACTGCGGGTGACACGCCGCATCCTGGCCCAAAGCGCGCTTGCTGCCTATATGCCGCAAGAACACAAACCCGGCGTGCAGTTCCAAAGCGACGAAGAACTCGCCAAGCTCGCCGGGGACATCGCCAGCACCATCTTCCACCCCGTAGGCACGACGCAAATGGGCAAGGCGGACAACCCGATGGCGGTGGTCGACGCGCGCCTGCGCGTGTTTGGTGTGGCCGGCTTGCGCGTGGTGGACGCTGGCGTCATGCCGCTGATTACCAGCGGCAACACCAATTCGCCCACGCTGATGATTGCCGAGAAAGCCGCCCAGTGGATTGTGGAGGACGCGTCCATGTAAGCCCGCGTGCAGTTTCGGTGCGGGTAAGCACTGATACTGTGCGCGGCAGCTTTACCGTATATTTACATGCCTGTCCTTAAGGCATGCAACTGCGAAAAGCGAAGGGCCCGCCCCGAGCGAAAGACGATGCCGAGGAGATAAAAAGCATTGCACCGCAATGACTTACACCTTTGCAAAAAAAGGGTAAAAAGCACTGGAAACCCCGGTGCTTTTTTATTTTTGAAACGAC
This sequence comes from Burkholderiales bacterium, assembly GCA_947448105.1. Lineage (GTDB taxonomy): Bacteria > Pseudomonadota > Gammaproteobacteria > Burkholderiales > Burkholderiaceae_C > Allorhodoferax. The sequence goes on along the minus strand of CANFNE010000146.1, from coordinate 4,702 downwards.
CCCTCCCCCATGGACCTTTTTGTTGTGACGCTGGCCTCGCTGCTGGCCGGGTTTGTTGACTCCATCGTCGGCGGGGGCGGACTGATTTTGATGCCCGCGCTATTTGCCACCTTTCCCAGCGCCGCGCCTGCGACCCTGTTTGGCACCAACAAGGGCGCCTCCGTTTGGGGCACCGGTCTGGCCACCTGGCAGTACAGCCGCAAGGTGACGCTGCCTTGGCACGCGCTGGCGCCTGCTGCGCTAGCGGCGCTGGTAGCGTCTTTGGCGGGCGCCTGGCTGGTCACACAGATCAGCCCGGATTACCTGCGCAAGGCGCTGCCGGTATTGCTGGTGCTCTTGCTGGTCTACACGCTGGCGAAAAAAGACCTGGGCCGCACCCACGCACCGCGCTTTAGCGGGCGCGCCGAGACCGGGGTCTTGTGCGCCATTGGCGCGGGCATTGGTTTTTACGATGGGTTTTTTGGCCCCGGCACGGGCAGCTTTTTCGTGTTTTTGCTGGTGCGGGTGGCAGGCTACGATTTTCTGAACGCCTCGGCCACTGCCAAGTTGCTCAATACCGCCAGCAACCTGGCCGCGCTCTTGCTGTTTTCGCTCACCGGCCATGTTTGGTGGCACTTTGTGCTGGCCATGGCGCTGGCCAATATGGCAGGCAGCCTGGCGGGCACGCACCTGGCACTGAAATACGGCACCGGCTTTGTGCGCACCGGCTTTTTGGTGGTGGTCAGCGCCCTGATTTTGAAGACGGGGTGGGACGCGTTCTTGCGTTGACGCGCGGCAGATCGCAGACCTGCGCGTTCAAGGCTTGGCCAGCTCCGGCGGCGGCCACGCCATGTCGGCCACCTTGCGCGGCGTGCCTAGGGGTGCGCCGGCCTGGCCCTTGCTGACGGCGGCCAGGTCTTCGACGCTGGGGTATTGCTGCAGCAGCCAGTAGTCAAACACCCGCCGCGCAATGGGCGCGGCCGACGCGGCGCCAAACCCGGCGTTTTCCACAATCACCGCCAGCGCCACCTGCGGGTCTTGGGCAGGTGCAAAGGCGATGTAGAGCGAATGGTCGCGCTGGCGCTCTTCCAGGCGGGCGGCGTTGTATTTTTCGTTCTTGCCCAAACTCACCGCCTGGGCGGTGCCGGTTTTGCCGCCGCTCAGGTAAGGCGCGCCAGCAAACACGCGGGTGGAGGTGCCTTCTTGCGTCACGCCCACCATGGCCTGCAAGACCACGGCGATGTTTTCGGGCTTGAGGTGCAAGTCTTGCCCCGGCTCAGCAGCCAGGGACGTGCGGGCATGGGTGCTGGCGTCTTGCGTGGATGTCACCAGGCGCGGCCGGTGCTTGACGCCCTGGTTGGCCAGCGTGGCCGTGGCCTGGGCGAGCTGCAGCATGGTGAAGCTGTTGTAGCCCTGGCCAATGCCCAGTGAAATGGTCTCGCCGGCGTACCATTTTTTCTGCTCTGGACGTTTGTAGTAGTTGCGCTTCCACTCCTGGCTGGGCAAGACGCCACGCACCTCGCCCAGCACGTCAATGCCGGTGATCTGGCCAAAGCCCAGGGGCTTCATGAAGTCGTGCATTTCATCCACGCCCAGCTCGTTGGCCAGCGAATAGAAATAGGCGTTGCTGGACTCCACAATGGCGCGGCGCATGTCCATCACACCCCCGCGCTCGTTCTCGGGACTGCCAAAGCGGTGGCCGCCAAACATATAAAAGCCCGGATCGTTGACCAGCGTGCTTGCGTTGCGCGTGCCGGTCTCCAGCGCCGCCAGCGCCAAAAAGGGCTTGTAGGTTGAACCTGGCGGGTAGGTGCCGCGCAACGCCCGGTTGAGCAGCGGGCGGTCGGGCGACTCATTGAGCATCTGCCAGTTTTCTTGGTCAATGCCTTCGACAAACAGGTTGGAATCAAAAGTGGGCTTGCTGACAAAAGCCAGCACCTCGCCGGTCTTGGGGTCCAGCGCCACCAGGGCGCCGCGGCGCTGGCCAAACATCTGCTCCACCAGGTACTGCAGCTTGATGTCAATCGACAGCGCCACGGTGTCGCCCGGCGTGGCCGGACTGCTGGAGAGGCGGCGCATGGCGCGCCCGCCCGCAGACGTCTCGATGTGCTCCACACCGGTCGTGCCGTGCAGCCGACGCTCGAAACTTTGCTCGACGCCGAGTTTGCCGATGTACTCGGTGCCCCGGTAGTTGGCCAGGTCGTCGTCGCTTTCAATGGCTTCTTTCTCGCTGGCATTGATGCGCCCGATGTAACCAATCACATGGCTGGCCAGCTCGCCATAAGGGTAGTTGCGAAACAGGCGGGCCTTGATCTCTACGCCCGGAAAACGAAAGCGCTGCGCCGCAAAGCGCGCCACCTCGGCGTCGGTCAGGCGGTTGCGAAGGGGCAGGGACTCAAAGCTCTTGGACTCGTCCATCAGCTTTTTGAAGCGGCGCCGGTCGCGCGGGGTGATGTCTACCAACTCTGCCAAGGCGTCGATGGTGGCGTCCAGCGGGCCGGCCTTGGACGGCGTGATCTCCAGCGTATAGGCCGAATAATTGTTCGCCAGCACAATGCCGTTGCGGTCTTCGATCAGGCCCCGGTTGGGCACGATGGGCACGATGGCAGTGCGGTTGCTCTCAGCCTGCGCTCGCAGGTCGTCGTGCCGCCAGACCTGCAAGTACACCAAGCGGCTCAGCAGCAGGAAAAAGCAAAACAGAACGAGCAGGGTAAAGACAAAAACACGGGTTCGAAACCGGGCCAGGTCGGCTTGCACATTGCGCAGTTCCATGGTGCTTGCCGGGCCTACAGGGGGCGGTTTTCGTCGGGGTCGGGCGCGCGGCGCTGGGGTGCCAGCAGCACCAGGCTGAGCAGCGGCCAAAGCAGTGCCTCGGCCACCGGCGCCAGCAGCACCCATCCTCCGGGAAAGCCCCCACCCACCAGCAGCGTGAGCAAGACCTCCACCGTATGCGCCAAGGCAAACAGCGGAAAGACCTGCAGCGCCTGGTCGCGCACGCTAAACCAGCGCAACCGCCGGTGCACCATGATCGCCAGGTAGCTCAACACAACATAAGCCAGCGCGTGCTGACCGAGCAAGCCGCCCTGGTACACGTCGACCAGCAGGCCCGCCACAAAGGCCACGCCCATGCCCACACGCCGGGTTTGGTGCACCGTCCAGAACACCAGCACGATGGACAAAAGGTCGGGGGCCCAGGCTTCGCGCCCCCACAGCAGCATGTTGAGCAGCATATGGGCCAGCAAGGCCAAGACCAGGGTGAGCCAGACAAAGCCCGGGTTGACCGGCATAAGCAGGCGTTGGCCGGGACGCATGATCATCGGCGGCCTGCGTTTCTTGCGGGTTTGGTGTCGGCAGCAGGGGCCGGGCGGGGCGGCATGTCCTTGCCCACGGGCTCGAGCACCAAGACCTGCGCCGCCCCTGACACCAAGGCCACAGGCACGCAGTAAATGCGGGCAAACACCGCGTCGGTGCGCCGTTCCACCCTCTCCACCCGCGCCACCGGCAGGCCGGGGGGATAGACGCCGTCGACGCCGCTGGTGGTCAGCAGGTCGCCTACGGCCACGTCCGCGTTGGCCGCCATAAAACGCAGTTCCAGCGCGTCCGCATGCGCCGAGGTGTCGCCGTACGCCACGCCGCGCGCGCCGGTGCGGGCGTTTTGCACCGGAATGGCATGGTCGCGGTCGGTCACCAGCGTCACCTCGCTGAGCATGGGAAAGAGGCGCGTGACCTGGCCCAAAACGCCAAGCTCATCGACCACGGGTGCACCAAGATGCAGGCCTTGGACTTCGCCCTTGTCCACAATGACTTTGCGGCTAAAGGGGTCGGCCGCGTCGTACAAGACTTGCGCCGCGCGTGTGGGCGACTCCAGACGCTGCTGCAGTGCCAGCAAATCGCGCAGACGGCGGTTTTCCAGCAAAAGCTGCTCGGTCCGGTTGGCGCGCTGGGATTGAACCGACAGTTGCTGGCGCATCCGCGTGATGTCTGCTTCTTGGCCCGCCACCGCTCCCAGTGTGGACTTGGCGCCTTCTAGGAGCAGCAAGGGCCGCATGGCCAGCCACTGCACCGGGTACAGCAATACCGACAGCGCGGTGCGCAGGGGCTGCATCACATGAAAGCGCGCATCGGCCACCATCACCAGCAGCGCCAGCGCGCTGAACACCAGCAAACGGGAAAAAGCCGAAGGACCTTGCCGGAAAAAAGCCGGTGGTTCCCGGCCCAGCGTAGCGCGCGCCATCGCTGTGTAGGGCGCTTATTCGTTGGTGAAGATCGAACCCAGGCGCTCCATCTGCTCCAGCGCAATGCCGCAGCCGCGCACCACACAAGTCAGCGGGTCTTCGGCCACCAGCACCGGCAAGCCGGTCTCTTCGGCGAGCAGGCGGTCCAGGTCACGCAAGAGCGCGCCACCACCGGTGAGCATCATGCCGCGGTCGGCAATGTCGGCGCCCAGTTCGGGAGGGGTTTGTTCCAGCGCGTTTTTGACGGCAGAGACGATGTTGTTGAGCGGGTCGGTGAGTGCCTCCAGGATCTCGTTGCTCGAAATCGTGAAGCTACGGGGCACGCCCTCGGACAAATTGCGCCCGCGCACTTCCATCTCTTTCACTTCGGAGCCAGGGAAGGCCGATCCGATTTTTTTCTTGATGGCCTCGGCGGTGGGCTCGCCAATGAGCATGCCGTAGTTGCGCCGGATGTAGTTGATGATGGCTTCGTCAAACTTGTCGCCACC
>CANFNE010000145.1 GCA_947448105.1 Burkholderiales bacterium | reverse complement strand
GAACTCGCGGTTGGTGACGGTCAAGACCTCGTTGGAGTCGACCAACATGGCGCCACGCAAAAAGGCCTTTTGCAAAAGGCTTTGCCCGTCTGCCAAACGAATAAAGGGCTTGGGATGGTGTTCCCGTGAAACCGGCCAGAGCCGAGAACCGGCCCCACCGCACAAAATTGTAGAAATCATATTTATTGCCACTATTATATTTCCATAACCATAAAAGACTCAACCAAACCTCCTATTGTATAGGGTGGAACAATATGGATTCTTACAGTCACTATATTTTCAGCAACTAAGTTCGAACTTTGGAGCCGTATCGCGCGCTCGGCAATGGGGTAGCGGCACGGTAGCACAGCGCCATTTCAAACGCATTGCAAGAAAATGGAGCAGCAACGAAAAAGCCCTAGAACATCACTGTTCTAGGGCTTTACGTTTGGTGCGGCTGGCAGGAATTGAACCCACGACCCCTTGGTTCGTAGCCAAGTACTCTATCCAACTGAGCTACAGCCGCGAAGCTGCGTAGTCTATCACAGGTTTAGCAGGGTTCTGGCCTCTTGGGGGCTGGCAATGGCGCGGCCGGCGCGTTGGGCGCAGCGGGCGAGTTCGGTAACCAAGGCGCCATTGCCGCTGGCGCGCCCGCCATTGGGCAAATAAAAGGTGTCTTCCAGGCCGGTGCGCAGCATGCCACCCATGTCGGCGGTCTTTTGGTGCACGGGCCAGATCTCGGCGCGGCCGATCAGGGTGCTTTGCCAGATGCTCTCAGGCGCCATGTAGCGGGGCAGCAGCGCCAGCAAGTCGGCGTCGCAGGGCATCCCCGAGGCCACGCCCATGACCAGGTTGTATTCGGCGCGGCCCATACCGGGTTTGAGCATGCCAGCCTTGAGGTACATAGTGACCGAGCGCACGATGCCCACGTCAAAACACTCAAACTCGGGGTGGGTGCCGCATTCGGCCATCACGTCCAAAAACTGCTGTACCTTGGCCACCGGGTTGTCAAACACCATGGGCGGCCAGGCCCATTGGCCGTTGTCTTTGATCTTGAGGTAGTTCAGGCTGCCGGCGTTGCAGGCCGCGATTTCGGGTTGGACGCGGCGGATGCAGTCCAGCGGGCCGCTGATGTCTTTGCCCACCACGCCGGTGGTCAGGTTGATGATGACGCCCGGGCAGGCGTCGCGGATCGCTCCCACCACTTCTTCCATCACGTCCGGGTCCCACGAGGGCAAGTGGCCCATGCCCTCTCCCTGTTGGCGCACATGCACGTGCATGACGCTGGCGCCAGCATTAAAGGCGTCGCGCGCCTCGGCGGCCATTTGCGCGGGCGTGACGGGCACGGGGTGCTGGGCGGGGTCGGTCAGCACGCCGGTGAGCGCGCAGGTGAGTATGGCTTTGTCCATGGGCGGGGGCTTTCTATGAATAGGGTTGTTTTATTGCGCAGGGGTGGCGTCTGCCACCGCTATTTCGGCCAGCAGCGCGCCGGATTCGACCTGGTCGCCGCTTTGCACATGCAGTGCGCTGACCGTACCCGGCGCCTGGGCGCAGAGCCACATTTCCATCTTCATGGCCTCGACGCACAGCAGTTGCTGGCCCAAGACCACCGCGTCGCCTGCGGCCACCAGCACGCGGCTGACTTTGCCAGCCACCGGGGCGCGGGCGCGTCCGGGGTCTTGCGCACTGAGCGTAGTCGGAAAGGCCGACGGCTCGTGGATGACAAAGCAGTCGCCGCCCAGCGCCAAATGCACCTGCGTACCGTTTTGCGCCCCGACCAGTAGTGCCACCGCGCTTTGCACCACGCCATTCAGCGCAAAGCGCAGTTGCCCGGCCTCAAAACTCAGCACACTGGCTTGCACCTGCATGGGCGCCAGCGACTCCGGTGCGCCCTCGCCCACCGCTGGGGCCAGCAGCGTCATGGCAACACCGCCATGGCGGTCCGGGTGCAGGCGCAGGCGGCGAAGCTGCTCGCCGCATTGCAGGCCCATGTCAAACGCGGCCACGCTGTCGCTGCGCCAGCTCTGGCCTTGGGCCGCCAGCAGCGCCAGCGCCGCTGCCAGCCAGGCGGTGTCGCTGGGCTGCGGGGCTTGCAAGACTGAGGCGCCCTGCTGCGCCCATTCGTCGATGCGCGTGGTGGTCATCTGCGCGTTGGCAAAGTCGGGTTGGGCCAGCAGGTCGGCCAAAAAGCGGCTGTTGTTGCGCAAGCCCAAGATCGGCGTGTGCGCAAGCGCGGCGCGCAGGCGGCGGATGGCGTCGCCCCGGTCACGGCCATGGGCGATGACTTTGGCCACCATTGCGTCGTAATAGGGCGACACGGTGTCACCTTCTTGCAGGCCGTGGTCGATGCGCACGCCACTACCCGGCACAACTTCGGGCTTCCACCACAGCACCTGTCCGGTTTGGGGCGCAAAACCGGCGTAAGGGTCTTCGGCGTACAGGCGGGCCTCGATGGCGTGGCCGGTAAAGCGGATGTCGGCCTGCGCCAGCGGCAGGGGCTCGCCCGCGGCCACGCGCAGCTGCCACTCCACCAGGTCCAGCCCGGTAATGAGTTCGGTCACCGGGTGTTCCACCTGCAGGCGCGTGTTCATTTCCAAAAAATAGTGCTGCCCCTGGGCGTCCACGATGAATTCCACCGTGCCCGCGCCCTGGTAGCCCACGGCCAGCGCGGCGGCCACCGCGTCCGCGCCCATGGACGCGCGCTGCGCGGGATGCACGATGGGGGACGGCGCCTCTTCAATCACTTTTTGGCGGCGGCGTTGGGCGGTGCAGTCGCGCTCGCCCAGGTGCACCGCGTGGCCCTGCTGGTCGGCAAACACCTGAATCTCGATGTGGCGGCCGTTATCAATCAGGCGCTCGAGCATCAAGCTGCCGTTGCCAAAGGCGCTTAGGGCCTCGCGCCGGGCGCCTTCAATGGCGCCCGGCAAGTCGTGCGCAGCGTCGGCGCGGCGCATGCCCCGCCCGCCGCCGCCGGCCGTGGCTTTGACCAACAGCGGAAAACCCAGTTTCAGCCCTTGGGCGATTAGCGCCGCGTCGTCGTCTTCAGGCGTGCCCAAATAGCCGGCGGCGCAGGGCACGCCGGCGTCTTGCATGCGGCGCTTGGCCAGCGCCTTGTCGCCCATGGCGCGCATGGCCGCAGGCGGCGGGCCGATGAACACCAGGCCTGCGTCCAGGCAAGCCTGGGCAAAGTCGGGGTTTTCGCTCAAAAAGCCGTAGCCGGGGTGCACCGCGTCGGCGCCGCTGCGCCGGGCGGCGTCCAGCATGGCGTCTATGCGCAAATACGAGTCTGCGGCGCTAGCGCCACCAATGTGCACCGCGCTGTCGGCCTGGCGCACATGCAGCGCCTGCCGGTCCGCGTCGCTGAACACGGCCACGGTGGCGTAGCCCAGGCTGCGCGCGGTGCGGATGACGCGGCAGGCGATTTCGCCCCGGTTGGCGATGAGTATTTTGGAAAAAGTCATGTCAGTAGTTGGGTGCGGCGGGCCTACATGCGCGCCACGCCAAAGGTGTTGGGGCGCAGGCTGCGCTGGTCAGCCTCGGCAGCCAGCGCCAGGCACAGGCCGAGCACGCGGCGGCTGTCGCGCGGGTCAATGATGCCGTCGTCCCACAGGCGGGCGGTGCCAAACAGGGCGGTGGATTCTTTGTCCAGACGCAGGCGCAGGCCATCAGACATGGCTTGCAGTGCTTCTTCGTTGGGTACTTCGCCGCTGCGCTCCATCTTGCTGCGGTTGACGATGTCCATCACCTTGGCCGCCTGCGCCCCGCCCATCACGGCCGTGCGCGCCGTAGGCCAGGCAAAGATAAAGCGCGGATCAAAACCGCGTCCGCACATGCCGTAGTTGCCCGCGCCAAACGAGCCCCCCAGCACAAAGGTGAACTTGGCCACCCGCGCGTTGGCTACGGCCTGGATCATCTTGGAGCCGTGTTTGATGGCCCCGGCCCGTTCGGCCACCGAGCCCACCATGTAGCCCGTGGTATTTTGCAAAAAGACCAGGGGCGTGCCGCTTTGGTCGCACAGCTGAATAAACTGCGCCGCCTTGGTCGAGCCCGCAGGCTGGATGGGCCCGTTGTTGCCCAAGATGCCAACCAACTGGCCCTGCACGCGGGCGTGGCCGCACAGCATCTCGGGCGCGTAACTGGCCTTGAACTCCAGAAAGTCGGAGCCATCCACCAAGCGGGCGATCACCTCGCGCACGTCGTAGGGCTCGCGCTCATCTGCAGGCACGATGCCCATGAGCTCTTGTTCATCAAACAGCGGCTCTTGCCAGGCCACGGGCGCGCCGACCGTGTCCCAGCGCAGTTTGTCCAGCACCTCGCGCGCCATGGCGATGGCATGGGCGTCGTCCTCGCACAGGTATTCGCCCAGGCCGGTGACCTGGGCATGGGTCTCGGCGCCACCGAGCTCGTCTTCGGTGCAGTCTTCGCCCACGGCGGCTTTGACCAGCGGCGGGCCGGCCAAAAAGATATTCGAGCGCCCGCGCACCAAGATCACATAGTCCGACAAGCCCGGCAAATACGCTCCGCCCGCCGTAGACGAGCCGTGCACCACCGAGATCTGCGGCAACCCGGCGGCCGACATGCGCGCCTGGTTGGCAAAGCTGCGCCCGCCTTCGACAAAAATTTCTGCCTGGTACAGCAGATTGGCTCCGCCGCTTTCCACCAGGTTGATCATGGGCAGCTTGTTCTCAAGGGCAATTTGCTGGGCGCGCAGCGCTTTGCGCAAGCCCATGGGCGCCACCGTGCCGCCTTTGACCGCGCTGTCGTTGACCGAGACCAGGCAGCGCTTGCCCGCCACCACGCCGATGCCCACAATCGAGCCGCCGCCCAGCACCGATTTTTTGCCATCGTCGTCGTGCATCTTCAGGCCGGCCAGGCGGCTGAGTTCCAGAAAAGGTGTGCCCCGGTCCAAGAGGCGCGCCAGGCGCTCGCGCGGCAGCAATTGATTGCGCTGCTCAAACTTGGCGCGCTTGGACTCGGACTCGGCAATCACCTGCGCTTGCAGGCGGTTGACCTCGTCGAGCAACGCTTGCATGCGCTGGGTGTTGGCGGCAAAGGCAGGGCTGCGCGGATTGACCTGGGAACGCAAGGCGGTGGGCCGGTGCGCAGCGTGGGGGGGGACGGGGGGCATTGACACAGACCTTTGCAGCACAAGGGAAACAAACCCGGGCGGTTGAAGAAGCAAAAAATAGCGGAAAAAGGCGGAAAGCCTGCGGGCCGTGGCCGCATTCTGGGGGCGGGAACCCGGGTGTGAACGACACCAAGGAGACAGCACTGTACGGGGGCAAGCAAGGCCTAATTACAATGAAAGCTCCGCCATCGGTCAACCCAAGGAAACCCCTATGAGCCTCGAATCCATTACCCAATCCATCCGCAACAAAATGGGCGCTGACAGCGGCCTGGACGCCACCCTCAAATTCGACTGCGGCAGCGACGGCGTGATCGTGCTTGACGGCGCGTCCACCCCCAACACCGTGTCCAATACCGACCGCGAGACCGACTGCACGGTGACTGTCAGCTTGGAAAACCTGCAGGCCATGATGGACGGCAACCTCAACGCCGTGAGCGGCTTTATGAGCGGCAAGCTCAAGGTGGCCGGCGACATGAGCGTGGCCATGAAGCTGCAAAGCGTGGTCTAAAGCCCTTTTCTCTCTGGGCTGCGCATACCAGCGCGGTCAAGAAATCAGCCTGGCGCCCACGCGGCGCCGGGCTTTTTTTATGCCTTGGACGCGCGCAGCGCCAGCAAGCCAGCCACCACAATCACTGCCGCCCCCGCCACGGTGGTGGCGCGCGGCACTTCGCTAAAGAACAAAAAGCCCCACAGCGGCGCCCACAAAATGCCGGTGTATTCAAACGGCGTGACCGTGCTGGCGCGCGCCACCCGGTAGGCGTTGGTCAGCAAGACCGTGCCCACCGCCGACACCACGCCCGTCACCACCATCAGCACGCCGTCGTTGAAGGCGACGGCCACCCACGGCCGCACCAAAAACAACACACTGGGGTGGGTGGACTGCGCCACGTCCAGCCACTGGAACAGCAGCGCCGCCAGACCTGAACCCAGCAAGAAAAACGCATTCTGAAAAAACGCCATCACCGCCGCCGACAGGCTGGTGCCAAAGCGCCGCGCCATCAGCATGGCCGAGCCGTACAGCGCGGCTGACAGCAGCGACAAAAGCGCTGCGGGCTCAAAAAGCCCGGTGCCGGGTTGCAACATCACCATCACACCCACAAAACCCAGCAGCACGGCAGCCCAGACAGGCCAGCCCGAGCGCTCGCCCAACAGCGGCCCGGCCAGCGCGGTAACAAACAGGGGCACGGTGAAATACAGCGCCACGGCGTCAGCCAAAGGCAGCGCCGGAAAGGCCATGTAGTACGCCGTGTACGCCCCGAGCATGATGACCCCGCGCACCGACAGCGCGCCCAAACGCGAGGCAAAAATAGCGCGCCACCCCGCCTCGCGCTGCACCAGCCACAGCAAAATCGGCACCGACACGCACGAGCGGATGAACACCACCTGCGT
>CANFNE010000144.1 GCA_947448105.1 Burkholderiales bacterium | reverse complement strand
GCCGTCGTTCATGGCGGGCTGGCCCACCCAGATCATGCCTTGCTGCATGGCCAGGGTGATGAAGTACTGGATCGTCGAGAGCTTGTCGCCGCTGGGGCTGGCCGAGCAGGTAAAGCCGCCGGCCACTTTGTCTTTCCAGGCGCCGGTGAACCACTTTTTGCTGGTGGCGTCGGCAAATTTCTTGAACTGCCACGAAGCCATGCCCATGTAGGTGGGCGAGCCCATGATGATGGCGTCAGCGGCGTCCAGCGCTTCCCACTCGGCGTCGGTGATGTTGCCGTCGGCGTCAATGGTGACGAGTTGCGCATCCGCGCCGTCGGCCACAAACTGGGCAACGCGCTGGGTGTGGCCGTAGCCGGAATGGAAAATAACAACGGTCTTGGTCATAAAGTAACTCCAGAAGTTCAAGAAAAACAGCAACCCCAACACGGGGTCGCCAAGGGAAAAAAAGACGTGGGCGACGGCGGAGGCTGATCGCGCACAGGGAACTCAGGCGCTCAGGTCAAACACCAGCACTTCCGCGTCGAGCCCGTCGGTCAGCGCCAGCTGGCTTTCGCCAGACAGCAGCGCTGCGTCGCCGGTGGCCAGGGCCTGGCCGTTGGCGCAGATGGAGCCGCACAGTACCTGCACGTAGGCCTTGCGCGCCGGGTCGAGCGCCAGCGTGGCGGACTGGGCACCGTCAAACAAGCCGCTGTACAACTTGGCGTCCGCGTGGATTAACACCGAACCCAGCGCCGCGTCAGGTGAAGCCACCAAGCGCAACTGGCCCTGCTTCTCAGTCGCCGCAAAAGTTTTCTGCTCGTAGCTCGGCGGGATGCCGCGTACATGGGGCTCAATCCAGATTTGGAAGAAATGCGTGGTGGCGTCGGGCGCGTGGTTGAACTCGCTGTGCTGCACCCCGCTGCCCGCGCTCATGCGCTGCACGTCGCCCGGCGGAATGCCCTTGACGTTGCCCATGCTGTCTTTGTGCGCCAGGTTGCCCGACATCACATAGCTGATGATTTCCATGTCGCGGTGGCCGTGGGTGCCAAAGCCCATGCCCGGTGCAATGCGGTCTTCGTTGATGACGCGCAAATTGCCCCAGCCCATGTGCGCCGGGTCGTAATACCCGGCAAAGGAAAAACTGTGGAAGGATTTGAGCCAGCCGTGGTCGGCGTAGCCGCGCTCGGACGATTTGCGTAGTGTGATCATGGTGTTGATCGTAGTTCCCAACCGGCGAGCGGACGCACAAGCCATTTGATGGCATCATTCAATAATATTCACCTAATAGCCTTCCACAATGCAATTTTCTCGAGACATATTGACGCCAGACGCACTCTATATGCTGCAAACGATTGACGCCACGGGCAGCTTTGCCGCCGCCGCGCGCGCCCTGAATTTGGTGCCTAGCACCCTGAGCTACCGGGTGCGCCAGATTGAAGAGGCACTCGACGTGCTGCTGTACGACCGCAATTCGCGTCAAGCAAAACCTACCGAGGCCGGTGCCGAACTGCTGCGCGAGGCCAAGCGCCTGCTGGCCGAGATTGACGCGGTGGCCAACCGGGTCAAGCGCGTGGCCACGGGCTGGGAATCGCAATTTACGGTGGCTGTGGACACCATCATCGCCAAGTCGACGGTCATGGACTTGTGCGCAGGATTTTTAGCCCAATCGCCACCGACCCGGCTGCGCCTGCGGGACGAAACCTTGGCTGGAACGCTGGAGGCGCTCACCTCAGGCCAGGCCGATCTGGCCTTTGGCGTGGGGCCCGACGCGTCAGCCCACGCCGGTGTGCAAACGCGGGTGCTGGGTACCGTGTCTTTTGTCTTTGCGGTGGCACCCCACCACCCGCTTGCTTCAGTGCCCGAACCCTTAAGCGACGCCACCCTGCAAATGCACCGCGCCGTCGCCGTGGCAGATTCGGTGCAGCGTGGTGCGGGCCTTACTTTTGGTTTGCTGAACGGCCAGGACGTATTTACCGTGGCCAGCATGCAGACCAAGATCGACGCCCAACTGCGGGGCTTGGGCGGTGGCAACCTGCCCCTGACCCTGGCGGCACCCTACCTGGCCAGCGGTCGGCTGGTGGCCAAGCGTACCGAGCGGCCCGCACAGCAAGTCACCGTCTACTACGCCTGGCGTGCGGGCAAAGGCAGCGCCCAGGGCCGCGCCTTGCAATGGTGGCTGCAACAACTCGACAGCGCCACCACCCGCGCCGCCCTGCTTGACGCGCAGCGCATGGGGTAATACCCACGCCAGTGGCGCACTAAGTGCGTGTACAGTGGCTGCGACACCCGACCTTAGGAGAACCAATGCAAGCAGTGCCCAAAAACATCGCCATCGTCGGAGGCGGCCTGGCCGCCATCACCTGCGCCCGCACCCTGGTGCAAGCTGGCAACAGCGTGACGATTTTTGAGAAAAGCCGGGGCTTGGGCGGACGCATGTCCACCCGCAGCAGCCCGTTTGGCACGTTTGACCACGGCGCGCAGTACTTCACTGTGCGCGACCCGCGCTTTGTTGAAGCCCTGCAAACCACCCCTAAAACCTGCCGCCCCTGGAGCGCCAACATGGTGCAGGTCCTCGACGAGCGCGGACGCGTGGCCGCCGCTGGTCTGCCCGCACGCGAGCCGCACTGGGTGGCCAAGCCCGGCATGAGCGCCCTGGTGAAGACCTGGGCTGCACCGCTGGCCGATTCCATGCTGTTTGACACCCGCGTCACCCACATCGAGACCGACGCCATGGACAAAGCCCTGTGGCAACTGCGCACCGTGGGCAGCGACGACAGCACCCACGTCTATGCCGGTTTCGACGCGGTGCTGCTGGCCGTGCCCAGCCCGCAGGCCATCGCACTGCTGGAGACTGTGCCCAAATCACGCCGCCCCAGCGCGGCCATCCAGAAAAAGCTCGCCGCAGTTACCGTAGACCCCTGCTGGACGTTGATGCTGGCATTCCCGCAAGCGGTGCAACCTGGCCTGACTACCCTGGGCCCGCAATGGAACGCCGCGCGCAGCACGCACCACCGCATCGCCTGGCTGGCACGTGAATCGAGCAAACCCGGGCGCAGCAGCGTAGAGCGCTGGACGGTGCAGGCCAGCGCCGCCTGGTCGCAAGAGCATGTGAACGACACCAAAGCCCGCGTCGAGGGCAAGTTGATCAAAGCCTTCTCCGAAGTCACCGGCATCCGTGCCGAACCCAGCCATGTGGAATCGCACCGCTGGTTGTATGCCAAGACCGGCCAGCCTCTGGGCCAAAGCCATGTCTGGAGCGCCAAAACGGGTCTGGGCCTGTGCGGCGACTGGTGCCTGGGCCACCGGGTGGAAAACGCCTTTGTCTCCGGGCTGGAACTGGCGCTCGCCGTCGGCTAAATCCGGCTTGCAGCTCGGTATGCGCAAGGCGCTGTGATGGCGGGCAGGGGCTACGTGGGGCGCTTTGCGCCCTCGCCCACCGGGCCCTTGCACGCGGGCTCGCTGGTGGCGGCGCTGGCCAGCTGGCTTGATGCCCGTGCCCACGGCGGGCGATGGCTGCTGCGCATCGAAGACGTGGACACGCCCCGCACCGTGGCAGGCGTGGACCAAACCATCGTGCAACAACTCAGCGCCTGCGGGCTGCACCCGGACGCGCCGCCGGTCTGGCAAAGCCAGCGCACGGCGCTGTATCGGGCGGCGCTAGAGCAACTGATGGCCCAAGGCCTGGCCTACGCCTGCTCTTGCTCGCGCAAAGACATCGAAATCGCCTTGGCGGCACAAGGCCACACCCGCACCCGCCATGCCGAGTTGGTTTATCCCGGTAGCTGTCGCCTGGGACTATCGCACCCGCTGGCGCGCGCCAGTGCCTGGCGCTTGCGCACCGACGTGCCCCTGGCTCCCCAGGGACAGTTGCCCGGCGGCAGCGCCAACATCACTTGGAACGACCGCCGCCTGGGACCGCAGGCACAAGACGTGGCGCAGGCCGTGGGCGACTTTGTGCTGCAGCGCGCAGACGGCTGTTGGACCTACCAACTCGTCGTGGTGGTGGACGACGCGGCCCAGGGCATCAGCCATGTGGTGCGCGGCCAGGACCTGGCCGACAACACCGCGCGCCAGATCTGGCTGCAGCGCTGCCTGGGCCTGCCCGTGCCACAGTATTTTCATACGCCGCTGGTGCTGGGTGCAGATGGCGCCAAGTTGTCCAAACAAAACGGCGCGCAGGCACTGGACTTGTCCAGCCCCTTGCAGGCGCTCAACGCAGCAGCCGCCGTGCTGGGCTGGCCCGCGCAAACGGGGCCGGTGCCGCAGGCGCTGGCCGCCTGGACTGCGCTGGTCGCCGCCCACGGTGGCTCGCCGGTCGCACCCTGGCTGCCACCCAGCCCCTAAAATCGCGCACTTCGCCGCACTGGCGCCTCTTGCCTGCGCACGCTCTGCACCCCGCTCCCATTTATGACGTCTGAATCTCCCCCCCTGCCCATTGCTCCCGAAACCGCCACGTCTGAGGTGCCAAAGGTCTATATGCGCGGCATCAAAAGCTTCGTCAAGCGCGCCGGGCGCATGACGGCCGGGCAAACCAAGGCGGTCGATGTGCTCGGGCCGCAGTTCTTGCTGCCTTACCAAGACGAATTGCTCGACTTCAAGACCGTGTTCCCGCCCCTGCCCGGTGAACCCGCCAACGCGCCGCACCCCGTGGTGCTGGAGATCGGCTTTGGCATGGGCGAGGCCACGGCGCATATCGCGGGCGTGATGCCCGAGACGCGCTTTGTGTGCTGCGAGGTGCACGAACCCGGCGTGGGCGCGCTGCTCAAGCGCATTGGCGAACACGACCTGCACAACATCCGCATTTGCGCCCATGACGCGGTGGAAGTGATAGACCACATGCTGCCGCTGCAAAGCCTGGACGGCGTGCATATTTTCTTCCCCGACCCTTGGCACAAGACCAAGCACAACAAACGCCGCCTGATCCAGGCGCCGCTGATTGCCAAACTCGCGCAGCGCCTCAAAGTGGGCGGCTACCTGCACTGCGCCACCGACTGGCAACCCTACGCCGAGCAGATTTTGGAAGTGCTGAGCGCCGAGCCCACGCTTTCCAACCGCGCCGCCACCGCGCACCCCGAGCTGCTGGGATACGCGCCCAAGCCGCATTACCGGCCGCTCACCAAGTTTGAGAACCGGGGCATCAAACTCGGCCACGGCGTGTGGGATGTGGTGTTTGAGCGCATCTAGCGCCCTGGCGTGCCAGGCAGTGCGCCCAAGTTTCTGAGCGCGCGCCATGAAGTTCCCGCACACCCCGGCGCTGCGCGATGGCGTAGGCCCCAGCAGCGTCGTGCTGCCCCTGGGCCCTTGGCCCACGGTGCTCGATTTTTTGGTTGAGCGCTTTCCCGGCGTGGCGCGCGCGCGGTGGTTAGAGCGCATGGCGTCTGGCGCGGTGAGCTGCGACCTGGGCCACACACTGGCCTGCGGCGCGCCGTACATTCCCGGTTTGCGCGTCTATTACTTTCGCGCCCTGCCGCCCGAGCCCAAAATTCCGTTTGACGCAGTGCTG
Source organism: Burkholderiales bacterium (assembly GCA_947448105.1). Lineage (GTDB taxonomy): Bacteria > Pseudomonadota > Gammaproteobacteria > Burkholderiales > Burkholderiaceae_C > Allorhodoferax. The sequence continues at coordinate 1,014 of CANFNE010000144.1, read as the reverse complement.
CTGCACCAAGACGCGCACCTGCTGGTCGTGGACAAACCGCATTTCTTGCCCGTCATGCCCTCAGGCAAATACCTGCAAGAAACCGTGCTGGTGCGCCTGAAAAACAAGCTAGGCCTGAACGACTTGGTGCCCATCCACCGCATTGACCGCGACACCGCCGGGCTGGTGCTGTTCTCGGTCAACCCCGTCACCCGCGACGCCTACCACGCCCTGTTTCGCAACCACCAAGTGGCCAAAACCTACCAGGCCATCGCCCCCTGGAACCCTGCGCTGCCCTGGCCGCTGCGCCGCGAAAGCCGTATCGCTGAGAGCGACCACTTCATGCAGCAATGCGAGGTAGACGGCCCAGCCAACGCGCTTACGCTGATTACGCCGCTAGAAAATTTGGGGCCATGGGCGCGCTACCAACTCGAACCCGTCACCGGTCAGCGCCACCAGCTGCGCGTGCACATGGCGGCGCTGGGGCTGCCACTGGTGGGCGATGGCATTTACCCCACTCTCACGCCCGAAGGCAGCGCCGACTACGCCAAACCGCTGCAACTGCTGGCCAAGTCCATCGCTTTTACCGACCCGGTGAGCGGCCAGGCGCTGCGCTTTGAAAGCCAGCGGGCCTTGCGGGCGCTGGCGGAGTTGGCGAACTGCGAGGCGGCTTAACAATGCAAAGTCGCTGCGACACCGCGCTCCCATGCGCTTATCGCTTGAGAGCGATGTTTCCCACTGATCACTCACCGCCTAAGCCCATAACGAAAAACGCGGCCTAGGCCGCGTTTTTCAATTTAGCAAATCCCCGCAATCAGCCCAAAATTTCCTTGGCGCTGATCTGGTACTTGAACGCGTCAGGCGCGTAGGGGCCCAGGCGGCCGGCGGCGGTTTCGGCTTGGGGGTACATCAAAAAGCCCAGCTTGGGGCCGGTCGAATAGGGCAGCGCCACGTCGTGGGCGTTGTTGAAAGCCATCCAGTTGCCTTCCCATCCGCCAAACAGCACTTTATTGACCGGGGCGACCACCGGGTTTT
>CANFNE010000143.1 GCA_947448105.1 Burkholderiales bacterium | reverse complement strand
CACGTTATTGCTGTATTTGTTGATGTCGCGAACGATTTCGGCCAAGGGCGGCGAACGCAGCTCCAACGTGGGCGCGCCGGCCAACAAGGTGGCAGGCACCTGCCCGTAGCGCACCGTGCCGCTGAGCTGGCCGCCCATGCTAAGCCACAGGCCGTGCACGGCGCGCGGCGCGTAACTGGCCGGGTCGGCATAGGCCACGGGCCAGACTTTTTCTCCGCAGTCCGCCGGGATGCCACCGGCAAAGCGGATGCGCGCCGGGTCGCTCAGCGCGGCCTTGAGCGCGCCCCGGTAGTCGCCGCAGGGGCCGCCGATCAGCGGCACTGTGTCTTGGGTTTGCACGCCCCACAGCGGCGGATCTATTTGCACATGTGCAAGTTTGCGCGCTGGGTCGGGCGTGAAGGTGATGAGCACCGATTTGTAGTTGACCAGCAGCGCGTCGGGGCTGGTGTTGTAGGGGCGCAGGGGCTCGCCGTCAAAGGCGCCGGGGTCGGACGCGTCTGCCGCAAAGGCGCTGCGGTCGAGCACGATATCGCCCTGAATGCCTTGGATGCCAAACCCCTGCAGCCGGTGCAGCAGCAGCCACAGGCGCTCAAGTACCAGCTTGGGGTCGCCCTGGCCCTGGATGTACACATTGCCTTGCAGCACCCCCGCGCGCACCGCGCCGTCCACATACACCGGCGTGCTCCAGGTGTAGGCTGGGCCCAGCAGCTCCAGCGCGGCAAATGTGGTGACCAGCTTGATGACCGAGGCGGCCTGCATGGGTGCACTGGCGCGGTGGCTCAGGCGCGGCGCGGCGCCGGGGTTTTGTGCGTCCAGCACCAAGAGTGCCACCGCGTCGCGCGGCACTTTGGCCCGGGCCAGTTCGGCGTCTACCGAGGCCGGCATTTGCGCGTGTGCCATTGCGCAAGCGCAGCACAGGGCAAACATCAGCAGGCGGCGTAAAAACATAGGCCCGATTATCGGTGCCGCAGTTTGCGCCGCCTTGTTGTTGCTGCCCCGCAGGCGACGACCCCGGCGCTGTTGCCCGCCGGGCCAGCGTCGATAATCGCCGCATGACTTCTCCCGCCCCTGTCGCACACGCTAGCCGCCTCTCGCCCCAAGCCGTGGGCCTGTTGGCTGCGGTGGTCACCGTGGCGATCTGGACTTCGTTCATCGTCATCGCCCGCGCCTCGGCCGACCCGGCGCGCGGCGGCTCGCTTAGCCCGCTTGACATCGTGTACGCGCGCTTGTGGGGCGCTGGTCTGGTGTTGCTGCCCTGGGGCTGGTGGCTGTCGCGCCGCGCGCGCCTGGCCGGGCAGGGCGCCGGTTCGCTGGGCGGTTTGTCGCCGCTACCCTTGCCGATCACGGCGCGCGTGGGTATTTTTGGTGGTTTGCTCTACGCCACGCTGGCTTACAGCGGCTTTGTCTTTGCCCCGGCGGCGCACGCCTCGGTGCTGCTGCCGGGCAGCCTGCCGCTGTGGACCACGCTGCTGGCGTTGCTGCTGTTAGGCGACCGCATCAGTTGGGGCCGGGCGCTGGGGCTGGCGCTGATTGTGGGTGGCGATGTGCTGGTGGGCGGAGCCAGCTTGCTGCACGCTTTTGACGGCAGCGGTGTTTGGCGTGGTGACCTTTTGTTTATCAGCGCCGCCATGGCCTGGTCGGTCTACAGCGTGCTGGTGCGCCGCTACGCCCTGGACGCGGTGCGCGCCACCATTGCCGTCACTGCCATGGCCTTTGTGGTTTACGTGCCTATTTACACCGCGCTGGTCTTGGGCGGCTGGGTGGCGGGCCATGTGTTTGCCGCGCCATGGCGTGAAGTGCTGTTTCAGATGGCGTTTCAGGGCGTGGGCTCGGTGGTGGTTTCGGGCATTGGCTTTACCAAGATGATCCAGCACTTCGGGCCGGTGCGCTCCACCATGATCACGGCCGTGGTGCCGGGCTTGTCGGCGGTGTCTGCGGCGCTGGTCTTGGGCGAGCCGCTGCCCTGGAACGTGCTGGCCGGGCTGGCGCTGGTGAGCGCGGGCATTGTGTTTGGCGTGCGCAAGGTGGCGGCGCGTCCGGTTGTGGCCCCCGTGCTGAAGGCTGCACCATGAATCTGCTGGCGTTTGACACCAGCACCGACGCGCTGTCGATCGCGGTAGCGCGCCAGGATGGCGTTTGGCACAGCAGCGGCCCTGGCGGCGCGCAGGCGTCCAGCAGCCTGATTGGCAGCGTCATGGACTTGCTTGGCCAGGCCGGTCTGCGCCTGGCTGATCTGGACGCCATTTGCTTTGGCAGCGGGCCGGGCTCGTTTACCGGCCTGCGCACCGCGTGTTCGGTGGCACAAGGGCTGGCTTTTGGCGCGGATGTGCCGGTGTTGCCGGTGCCCTCGCTGCTGGCGCTGGCGCAGGCCGCGCGCACGGACGCGGCGCCCGACGCGCCGCAAGGCCAGATCACCGCCATGCTCGATGCCCGCATGGACGAGCTTTATGCCGCCACCTACGCCTTTGACGGCGCGCGGTGGACCGTGCTGCAAGCGCCTTGCTTGGTGGCACCCGAAGACCTGGCGCACTGGGCGATGGCGCCACCCGCCACGGGCTGGCACGCCTGGGCGGGCAACGGGTTTGGCGTGTACGCCGAGCGCCTGCGGCCCCTGAGCGCGCTGCCCTGCATCACCGCTTTGCCCACGGCCATGGCCATGCTGCAACTCGCTCCGGCGCTGCTGTCTGCGGGCCAGGCTGTGCCGGCCAGCCAGGCGCTGCCGCTGTATGTGCGCGACAAGGTGGCCAAAACCACGCTCGAGCGCGCCGCAGAAAAAGCCGAAAAAGAACAGCTTTTGGCCCGTAACGCCAGCCCCGGCGCCCATGCCTAAGGCCCTGGCCAGCGACCGCCCTGAGGTGCGCTTCGAGCCCCTGGGCACAGAGCGCCTGGCCGCTGTGCTGGAGGTAGAGAACCGCGCCTACGCCCACCCCTGGAACCGTGCCAACTTCAACGATGTGCTGCACAGCGGCTACCAGGCGCAAATATTGATGGCCGACAACACCATCCTGGGCTACTTCGTAGCCATGAAGGGCGTGGACGAGGTGCATTTGCTCAACATCACGGTGGCGCCAGACTTTCAGGGCCAGGGCTGGGCGCACCTGATGCTCGACGCGCTGGACATCTGGGCGCGCGGCCAAAACGCCGAGTTTCTGTGGCTGGAGGTGCGCGTGGGCAACACCCGAGCGCGCCAGGTCTATGCGCGCCATGGCTTTGTCCAGGTGGGCCAGCGCAAAAACTACTATGCCGCGGGCCGTGGCCAGCGCGAAGACGCCTTGGTCATGAACCTGCGCCTCGCATAATCGCCCCATGCCTCTGCAACTCGACACCCGCCAGCGCGCCATGCTTTTGGAAATGGGCGTGCACGTCTGGTTGCCGGGCACGGACTTCGGTGTTCAGGCCGCTGCCGACGTGGCCGCCGAAGCAAGCCCTGTGAGCCCGCCCGCCCGCCCGCAGCCACCCCGGCCCGCGGCCAATTTAGCCGCCCCTGCAAGCCCCCGCCCCGCCGCCGCTAATCTGGCGTCCCTGGCCGCCAGTGCGTCCCCTGCCGTGGCCGCTTTGCAAGGCGCGGGTGCCGCCAACGACCTGGGTCAAATCCACACACTGGGCTGGACCGCGCTGCAGCAAACTGCCGCCGGGTGCCAGGCCTGCGGCCTGTGCACCGGACGCACCCAGAGCACGCTGACCACCTTGGCCGGCGGCCAAACCGCCCCATGGATGGTGGTGGGCGACCCGCCCGACGAAGACGAAGACGCCGCTGGCCAGGCCTTTGCCGGTGACGCCGGCGTGCTGCTGGACAACATGCTCAAAGCCGTGGGCGCCGCGCGCGCAAGCGCCGACCAGCCGCCCGCACCAGGCCAAGACGGCGCGCTGCTGGCCAACGTCACCGCCTGCCGCCCACCCAATGGCCGCAACCCGCAGCCGGCCGAATTGGCCCAGTGCGCCGCCTATGTGCAGCGCCAGATTGCGCTGGCCCAGCCGAAAGTGATTTTGGCCATGGGCCGCTTTGCCACCCAGTTGCTGCTGGCCGAACACCCCGACGCGCTGGCCCTGCCCCTGGGCAAGCAACGCGGCACGGTCTACCGCTACCAAGGCATTCCGGTGGTGGTGACGTACACGCCCAAAGCGCTGCTGCGCAACAGCCCGGACAAGGGCAAGGCCTGGGCAGATTTGTGCCTGGCGGTGGACGCGCTGGCGGGCGCAGCTTAGGGTTTACGGCAGCTTGCGCGCAGGGCGCTCAGTTCAGGCGCGGCCCCTGGCGGCGCAGTTCTTCCATCAGCGCGTCCGGCGCGCCGCCATCGGCCAGGTGGCGCTTGTACCAAACCGTCAGCACCGCCGTTACTACCGGCCCGGGGTTTTGCAAGACCTTCTCAAAGTCCATGCCGTTGAGCGTGCACACCAACTTAAACAAGTCCATGTCCAGGTCAATTTCGTCGTCTGCGCAGCGTCGCAGCTTGAGGTCGGCGAAGGCGTAGCCCTCGGGGAGTTTGAGGGTCAGCAGGGAATCGGTGGTCATGGCTTGGAGGCGTTGGCTTGGCAAGAGTTGCAAAAGGTTTTATTGCGTAGCATAAAGCGTCCTATTTTTGAGTGGAGGCCCCATGGCTGTTGCTGTCGAACTCTCAGACGCGCTGCTGGAAGACGCCAAGGTAGCGGGCGCCGCCGAACACCGCTCGGTGCCCAAGCAAATCGAATACTGGGCGCGCATTGGCAAGGCAGTTTTGGAAAACCCGGAACTGCCCTTGCAAGTGATCCAGGACACCATGTTTTCCCTCGAAGAGGCCAAGGCGGGGCAACTGGCGCCTTATGCGTTCGGCTAGTCCCATGGCCTTAGCGATTTTGGTCACGCCCTCGTTTGCGCGAGCGGTTAATGAGCTTGGTTCCCAAGATAAAACTGTGCGGGCCTACCGGCTGCAACTGGACAAGTTGGCGCCCAAGGCATTGGTTTCGCTTGCACCTCAGATTATCTGCATCAATTATTGATTTGATAAGATGCAGCCGTCGGTTCCAAGCAAAACCGATGGACAAGAAATTGAAGGGCAAACCCGGCTAAAGCCGGTGACGCAAAGCCACCGAACTAAAGCGCTGCCACGCGGCGCAATGTCAGCGGGGCCGCCAGATTCGACTTGGGAATGCCAAGCTAGGGGCTCGGCTACCTCACGCTAGACGTTCTCCACCACACCTTTCGAGGAAAAAACAATGCTTGATCACATGACTTTTCGGGTAAGCGATATCGCGCGCACCAAAGCCTTCTACAGCGCAGCCTTGGCTCCATTGGGCTATAGCCTGAACTTAGAAGGCAGTTACGACGGAATGAATATGCTCGGCTTCTCGCACCCCGACGCAGCAGAGCCAGATAGAAAAAGAATAGATGTTTGGTTTGTGGACGGCACCTCACCGTATGGAGGGGCTCCTGCCACGACAAGTTGCCACCTTTGCTGGAGGGCTGAGAATCGAGCGCAGGTTGACGCGTTTTACCAAGCGGCAATTGCCGCAGGTGGCAAAGACTACGGCGCACCAGGTTTGCGGCCCCATTACCACCCCAATTACTACGGCGCGTTCGTTATCGATCCTGAGGGAAACAACATCGAGGCAGCGTGTCACCTGCCCGAATAATATTCACTGCCGTTGCAGTGCGTTCGTTCAAGCGCTCATTCGAGCTGACTTCCAACGGCCAGCCATCATGGCTAAACCAGCAGCAACCCCTATTTAGTTGCCCATGAACCATACCCACGAAATACGCTACGCGCTAGAAGCCGACGCTTCCATTATTTCCGAGTTGATTTACGCGACCTCGCAGTTGTGCTGCTTTACGCCAGAACAAGCATGCCCAGATTGGTATGAGGCAAGTATTCAACCTGCGCAGATATGCAAGCTACTCGGGTCTGCGCAAATGGCTTGGTTGGTGGCCACATCCGATAAAGCTCTTGTTGGCGTTCTTGCAATCAGTGACAGCAGCCACGTGAAATACTTTTTTGTGCATCCAGCTTTTCAAAAGCTGGGCGTTGGTAGGCAACTGTGGCAATTTGGTTTAGACGGTGGTCTTTTGAGAAATACTGTGACGGTTCGCTCGTCATTGTTCGCGGTTGCAGCGTATGCAAGTTTGGGGTTCAAGGCCATGGAGCCACCCCAAGTATTTAAAGGCATGCACTACCAAACCATGGAGGCGAACCTGAAATATGACATTGAACAAGGTCAGGCAGACAAGCAGTCTGGGCGGGTGGGGCCTTTGAACATCAAGGGCATTCAAGCGGAGGGTAGAAGGCAGCGATCAGCAAAGGCCAATGGCTGATGCATCGGTTGGTGTTTACCAACCGAGCCCAGACCGATCATCCAAGTCCCCATGACTCAGCCGCGCTGCGCGCCCGGCACGATTGCCGCGTGCGCGACCCAAGCCAGCTACCCCATATTGAATTGTTAAGATAGGTTCTTCGGTTCCAAGCAGAACCGATGGACAAGAAAATTGAAGGGCAAACCCGGCTAAAGCCGGTGACGCAAAGCCACCGAACTAAAGCGCT
>CANFNE010000142.1 GCA_947448105.1 Burkholderiales bacterium | reverse complement strand
AGTCGCGCTCCAGCTGGTAGCCCATGACCTTGGGGATGGGCAGTTTGGCAATGGCGTCACTCAAGGCTTTTTGAAGGCCCTCGGCCAGCGTGGCGCCGCGCACCGTGCTCTCAAAAAACAGGGCTTCGGCCTTGCCGTCCATGGCGCGTTTGAGGCCGCTCACGGCGGACGCGTCTGCGCCCAGGGCTTGGAGCTTTTTCAGCAGGGCGGGCGTGGCGGCGCCGGTAGCGTCCAGGCCCACGGCCACGGGCATGAGTTTTTGCGAAACGGCTTTGTCAGCGGCTTGGGCGCTCACGCCACTCACATGCACCGCCAAGCGGCGGGGCGAGGCAAAGTCGGTGACGGCGGCATCGGCGTCGGCCAAGCCTTGGGTCTTCAGGCTGTCGGCCAGCACGCTGGCAAAGGCGGAGCCCAATTTCTTCAGGGCCTTGGGCGGCAGTTCTTCTACCAACAGTTCAACAAGCAGGTTCTGGGTGGTCATGTTCGGGTTTCCTGCCTTTACGCCGCTGCGGCTTTTGGGGGCATTTGCGCAATCCATTCGCGCGGCGCCATGGGGAAGCCCAGGCGCTCGCGGCTCTCGTAATAGCACTGGGCCACACCGCGCGACAGGTTGCGGATGCGGCCCATGTAGGCGGCGCGCTCGGTCACGCTGATGGCGCCACGCGCGTCCAGCAAATTGAAGCTGTGCGCTGCCTTGAGCACCTGCTCATAGGCTGGCAACGCCAGCGCCACCGCGATCAAATGCTTGGCCTGCTTTTCGTGCGCGGTAAAGGCGGTGAACAAAAAGTCGGTGTCGCTGTGCTCAAAGTTGTAGGTGGATTGCTCCACTTCGTTTTGCTTATAAACGTCACCGTAGAAAATCTTGCCCCCGCGCTCGCCCACTGCGTGTGGCTCGCTGCCCCCCGAGGGGGTTGGTGCCGCTTGGGGGTGGCCCGGCGCGGCGCCGGTGTCGGTCCACACCAGGTCATAGACGTTGTCCACGCCCTGCAAGTACATGGCCAAGCGCTCCACGCCGTAGGTGATCTCGCCCGTCACCGGTTTGCAGTCAATGCCGCCCACCTGCTGGAAATAGGTGAACTGCGTCACTTCCATGCCGTTGAGCCAGACTTCCCAGCCCAGTCCCCAGGCGCCCAAGGTGGGGTTTTCCCAGTCGTCTTCTACAAAGCGGATGTCGTTTTGCTTCAGGTCGAAACCCAGCGCTTCGAGCGAGCCCAAATACAGGTCCAGGATGTTGGCCGGTGCGGGCTTCATCACTACCTGGTATTGGTAATAGTGCTGCAGGCGGTTGGGGTTTTCGCCGTAGCGGCCGTCTTTGGGGCGGCGGCTGGGTTGCACATAGGCGGCCTTCCAGGGCTCGGGGCCGATGGCGCGCAAAAAAGTGGCGGTGTGCGAGGTGCCCGCGCCCACTTCCATGTCGTAGGGCTGCAAAAGCGCGCAGCCCTGGGCGTCCCAATAGGACTGAAGCGTCAAGATGATTTGCTGGAATGTCTTCATGGCGGGAGTCTGAAAAGCCGCGCAAGGGCTGCGGCATGCCGGGGCGACCGAGTCGCTGCTGTGCGCGTAAACCCTTGATTTTAGAGGCCATTGGCTCAGCTATCCTCTGCGGCTCGGAGGAATCGATGGGCAATCAACAACTGGTTTTGGGTTTGGTACTGGCGACTATGGTGTTTTCTGTGGCGCTGGAGCTGCGCCTCGACGACTTTCGCCGCGTGGCGCAGTCCCCCAAGGCGGTGGTTTGTGGCCTGATTCCGCAGTTCATCTTGCTGCCGGTGGGCACCTGGCTGGCCACCATGGCGCTTGATTTGCCGTCCAACATCGAGGCCGCCATGATTTTGGTCGCCGCCTGCCCCGGCGGCAGCCTGAGCAACGTAGTCACCCACTTTGGCCGGGGCAATACCGCGCTGTCGGTCAGCATCTCGGCCGTGGCCAGCGTGATTGCGCTGTTTGCCACGCCCTTTAACTTCAGCTGGATGGTGGCCACCAACCCCAACACCGCCGCCTGGCTGCAAACGCTGGCGATTGACCCAGCCGGCATCTGGTGGAGCCTGTTGCTACTGCTGGCCGTGCCCATGGCGCTCGGGCTGGCGGCTTCGCACCGGCTGCCAGACTTGACGGCGCGCATCCGCAAGCCCCTGGGTAACTTTGCGGTGGCGGCGCTGGTGCTGTTCATCGTGGCCGGTCTGATCAAAGAACGCCAGTTGCTCACCCTGGGGCTCTTGCCCATGCTGCTGATCGTGGTTCTGCACAACGCCAGCGGCCTGGCCTTTGGCTGGATCACTGCCTGGGTGATGCGGGTGAGCGAACGCGACCGCCGTGCGGTGGTGATTGAGGGCGGCATGCAGAACTCCGGCCTGGCGCTGGGCATCATCGCGCTGCAGTTCAACAGCGACCTCGGCATGGTCACCCTGGCCAGCCTGTGGGGCATGTGGCACATCGTCAGCGGCATGGCGCTGGCACTGATTTGGAGACGCAAAGATGCTCGACTGGCTGATTAAAGGCGGCACTGTCGTTGACGGCACGGGCGCGGCGCCCTATGTGGCCGACGTGGGCGTGCAGGGCGGGCGCATTGTGGAGCTGGGCAGCATCACCACGCCCGCCCGGCAAACACTGCAAGCCCCGGGTCTGTGGATCACGCCCGGCTTTATTGACATCCACACCCATTACGACGGCCAGGCCACCTGGGACGACTGCTTTACCCCGAGCATTTACCACGGCGTGACGACGGTGGTCATGGGCAACTGCGGCGTTGGTTTTGCGCCGGTGCGCCCCGGCCATGAAGACGACCTGGTCAAGCTGATGGAAGGCGTGGAAGACATTCCGGGCGCTGCGCTGTTTGAGGGCATCCGCTGGAACTGGGAGAGTTTTCCGCAGTACATGGACGCCCTGGCCGCCACGCCGCGCAGCCTGGACTACCTGGTGCAGGTGCCGCACGACCCGCTGCGCATGTACGTGATGGGCGAGCGCGCCCTGGCCCACACCACCGCCACGCCCGCCGACATTGACGCCATGCGCGCCCTGCTGCGCGAGGCGCTGGTGGCCGGGGCCGCGGGCCTGAGCACCGGGCGCAGCGACAACCACCGCACCTCTGAGGGCAAAGACACGCCGGCGGCCAACGCCAGCGCCCAAGAGCTGACCGGCATCGCCCAGGCCTTTGAGGGCCTCAAGCACGGCGTGGTACAGGTGGTGAGCGACTACAACTTGCTGCAAGGCCCCGGGCAGTTTGACGCCGAATTTGACCTGGTAGAGACGCTGGCGCGCGCCAGCGCTCGGCCGCTTTCGCTGACCTGGCTGCAGCGCGACCCGGGTGGCGAACAGTTTCGCCACATCCAGGCGCGCGTGGAAGCCGCCGTGGACGCGGGCTTGCCGCTGTACCTGCAAACGGCAGCGCGCGGCATTGGCGTGATCACCGGCTTTGACGCCAGCTTTCACCCCTTTATGGGCTTTGCGGGCTACAAGGAAGTGGCGCACCTGCCGCTGGCCGAGCGCGCTGCAGCCCTGCGCGCGCCCGAACGCAAGGCGCGCATCCTGGCGCAAAAGTCCGAACCCTTGGCGGGCGACGGCAGCGCGGTGCCACCACTGGTAGACATCTTGCTGGCCCAGATAGAGCGCATCAGCGGGCGCATGTTTCCGTTAGCGCAGCAGCCCGACTACGCACCCACGGTCATGCAAAGCTTTTACGTGCGTGCACGCCAGGCTGGCACCACGGCGCTGGAGGCGATTTACGACTACCTGTGCGCAGGCGACGGCCAAGGGCTGATTTACTTTCCCATCTTCAACTACAACGACGGCTCGCTGGCCACGGTGCGCGAAATGCTGGATCACCCGCGCGCCTTGAGCGGCCTGAGCGACGCTGGCGCCCACGTGGGCACGGTGTGCGACGCCAGCTTCAGCACCTTCATGCTCAGCCACTGGGTGGCGCAAAGCGGGCCGCTGGCCATGCCGCTTGAGCACGCAGTGGAAATGATGACCCGGCGCAACGCGCGCTACCTGGGTCTGGGCGACCGGGGCGTGATTGCAGTGGGCATGCGCGCCGACCTCAATGCCATTGACCCGGCGCAACTGGGCCTGCCGCTGCCCGCCATGGTGCGCGACCTGCCCGCCGGGGGCAAGCGCCTGATGCAAGGCGCCACTGGTTATGTGAGCACCTGGGTCGCGGGGGAACAAGTGCAAGCGCAAGGCCACATCACGGCGGCGCGTCCTGGACGCTTGGTGCGCATGGGGCAAACGGCGGCCTGAGTTGCGGGTGCCTTGAGGCTGGGGCAAGCCCAGGTCCAGACCGCGCGGTCAAGTGCATGCAAGCGGCACCGCTCAATCACGCAGCGTGGCGGCGCCAGCACCAGCCCACCACGCCCAAGCCCAGCAACCACAAGGGCCACAAGCCAAAACGCGCCGCCCACCAGGCAAAGGGCGTGCGCCCCTCGCGCCCCTGCACTTCGCCTACCAACACGCCTTCGGTCAGGCGCGGCAAGGCGGCGCGCATCTGCCCCTGGTGGTCCAGAATCGCAGTGGTACCGGTGTTGGTGGCGCGCACAAAGGGGCGTTGAAATTCGAGCGAGCGCATGCGTGAAATCGCCACGTGCTGGTCCACCGCCACGGTGTCGCCAAACCACGCCAGGTTGCTGACATTGACAAAAATAGTGGGCGCAAGCGACGCATCGGCAAAGCGCGCCGCCAGTTCCTCGCCAAACAAGTCTTCGTAGCAAATATTGGGCGCCAGCCGCTGGCCTTGCACCGCAAACGAAGCCTGTCCCAAGGCACCACGGTTGAAGTCGCCCAGGGGAATATGCATGAGCGCGGTAAACCAGCGAAACAGGGGCGGAATGAACTCGCCAAAGGGCACCAGATGGTGCTTGTCGTAGCGCAGCGGCTGCGCCAAGCCACCCACCAGCCCCAGGACCGAGTTGCTATAGCCCTGCGCCTCGTTGCCCAGCGGCATGCCAATGACGGCAACGCGGTTGGAGCCATCCATGGCCGCGCGCAGCGATTCCCAATAGCCTTCGGGCAGCTGAAACGGCAGCACCGGAAGCGCCGTCTCGGGCGCCACCACCAGCGCGGTGTTGGCTGCCAGCAATTCGGTGTGGTACCAGGCCAGCGAACGCGCCACGCCGGTTCCCGTTTCGAATTTTTCGTTTTGCGGGATATTGCCCTGCAATAGCGTGACCGACAGGCTGCCGCTGCTGCGCGTCCATTCGTTCCAAGCAGCGGGCAGCGCCAAAGGCAGCGCGAGAACCAGCGCCACCCCAGCCAAGATGCCAGCGCGCGGCGCAAGGCCGCGGCTTACCGACAGCACCTGGGCCAGCGCCATTCCCAGGCCCGCGGCTAAGGCCGTCATGCCGTAAACACCGATCCAGGGCGCATAAAAAGCCAGCGGCCCGTCGAGATGCGCATAGCCGCCCGCGCCCCAGCCAAAGCCCGTCAACCAGGTGCCACGCGCCATTTCCGCCATCATCCACAGCGCACCAAACACCGGCACCGAAGGCGCTGCCCGTCGGATTCCCACGCGCTGCCACAGGCCACAAACCACGCCGAAATACAAAGCGAGCGAAGCCGCCAGGGCAATGACCGCCACCACCGCCAAGGGCGCGGCCAGGCCGCCGTAGGTGTGCATGGCCACAAACAGCCACCAGAAGGTGCCGGCCAGGTAGACGGTGCCAAACCACCATCCCGCCGCAAAGGCCTGCGTCGCGCTGCGCGCGCGCAGCAGCACCAGCGCCAGCAGGCCCATGGCGGCCAACTGCAGCAGCCACAGGGTTTGGCCGCGCGCAAAACCCAGATCGATAGGCCACGCGGTGCTGGCGGCGTGCAGCGCGCCAGCGAGGAGCAGCAAGACGCCGCGCCCTGCAAATACTGCCGGCCAGCGCTCCAGGGCGCTGCGCCCCAGGCTCACACCAGCGCCACGGGCGAGACCTTGAACCAGCGCACTGCCCCACCCTTGGTGTGCAAGACCACAAATTCCAGGCCTGCTAGCACGTGGCGCTCGCCGCGCTTGGGCACATGGCCCATCTCATGCGCCACCAGGCCGCCTATGGTGTCGAATTCATCCGCGTCTTCGCGCGCCTGCAGGTCTACATTGAAGGCGGTGGCGATGCGCTCAATGGGCGCGGCACCATTGACCCGGTAGCCGCCGTCGGGCAAGGCAAAAATATCGCCGTCGTCGTCTTCGATATCGAACTCGTCTTCGATTTCGCCCACGATTTGTTCAAGCACATCCTCAATCGTGATCAGCCCGGCCACGCGGCCAAACTCGTCAATGACGATGGCCAAGTGATTGCGGTAGCCCCGAAAGTCGCGCAGCAAATCGTTGAGGCCCTTGGTCTCGGGCACAAAAACGGCGGGGCGCAGCAGGGCGCGGATATTGAGCTCGGGCGCGCGCTGCAGTTTGAGCAGGTCTTTGGCCATCAGCGTGCCGATGATGTTTTCGCGCTCGCCCTCGTAGACCGGAAAGCGCGAGTGCGCCGTGTCGATGATGGTGTGCATCAGCTGGTCCATGGGGGCCTGGATGTTGATCAGGTCCATGCGCGTGGCT
>CANFNE010000141.1 GCA_947448105.1 Burkholderiales bacterium | reverse complement strand
GGTGACCGAGGCGTGTTCCAGCAAGACCTTGGCGCTGCGGCGCAAGGTCACGTTTTTTAAAGTAATCATGAATTGAGAGTTTCGCGCGTGAGGAGCAAGACCTGGTCTTCACCAGCGCTGGTTTCCAGCCAAATCACTTCCAGCGACGGAAATGCGGCTTCAAAATAGGGGCGCTCGTTGCCGATTTCCAGCACCAGCACCCCCTGTGGGTTCAGGTGCGCGGCCACGCTGTGCAGCAGGCTGCGGACAAAGTCCATGCCGTCGCTGCCACCGTCCAGGTTGCCGTCCAGCGCCATGGCGGGCTCGGCCCGGTATTCGGGCGGCAGATCGGCCATGCTTTGGCGGTTGACGTAGGGCGGGTTGCACACAATCAGGTCAAACGGCCCGCGTGACGCCAGTTCGGGCGCGGCCAGGCCGTCGGACGCGACCAGCGTGATGCGGTCTTGCAAGCCGTGTTTTTGCACATTGATCTGGGCCACGGCCAGCGCGTCATGGGACAGATCGCTGGCCGTCACGCAGACGTCCGGGAAGACGCTGGCCGCAATCACCGCCAGACTGGCGTTGCCGGTGCACAAATCCAGCACCTTGTGGGTGGACGGGTGCAAAAAGTAGTCCATGCCGCCATCGACCAGCAGCTCCGCAATCAGCGAGCGCGGCACGATGACGCGCTCGTCCACATAGAAGGAAAAGCCCTGCAACCAAGCCTCCTGCGTCAGATAGGCGGCGGGTTTGCGGCTGCGAATGCGCTCGGCCACGAGGGCCTGGACCAGCGCCAGCTTATCCGCATCCACTGGCGTTTCGGCCCGACTGTGCTCCCCGTCGAGCGCGGTATCAAGCGGCAGGCCGAGTTGCCAGAGCACCAGCCAGGCGGCCTCGTCCCGCGCGTTGGTGGTGCCGTGGCCAAAAGAAACTCCAGCGTCTGCGAGTTGGGCGGCACAGGCCTCTATCAGGGTGATCAGCGTCATGCCAGAGCCTGCGTGTGCAAGCGCTCGAGCACGCGGCGGTAGATGTTTTTCAAAGGTTCAATGTCGGCCACGGCCACATATTCGTTGATCTTGTGGATGGTGGCGTTGGGCGGGCCGAGTTCGATCACCTGCGGGCAAATTTGCGCCAAAAACCGGCCGTCGCTGGTGCCGCCGGTGGTAGAGAGCTGGGTTTCAAGGCCGGTCTCGTCCCGAATAGCGTCGCGTACCGCGTCCACCAGCGTGCCTGGGCGGGTAAGAAAGGGCAGTCCGCCAATCGTCCAGACCAGGTCGTAGCGCAAGCCATGTTGGTCCAAGACCGCTGCCAGTCGCGACTGCAGCGACTCGGGCGTGGATTCGGTGGAAAAGCGGAAGTTGAAGTCAATCACCACCTCGCCGGGAATGACGTTGCTCGCCCCGGTGCCGCCATGCATATTGCTGACCTGCCAGCTCGTGGGCGGGAAATAGGCGTTGCCTTCGTCCCAGCGCACGCCCACCAGTTCGGCCAGCGCGGGCGCTGCGCGGTGGATCGGGTTGTCCGCCATGTGCGGGTAGGCGATATGGCCTTGTACGCCCTTGACGGTGAGCTTGCCGCTCATGGTGCCGCGACGGCCGTTTTTGATCATGTCGCCGGTGCGCTCGACCGAGGTCGGCTCGCCCACAATGCAGTAGTCCAGCACTTCGCCGCGCGCCTTCAGCGTGTTGCACACCACGACCGTGCCGTCCACGGCCGGGCCTTCTTCGTCGCTGGTGAGCAGCAGGGCGATGTTCAAGGCGGGGTCGGGCGTGTGGGCCAGAAACTCTTCAATGGCCACCACGAAAGCGGCCAGCGAGGTTTTCATGTCGCTGGCACCCCGGCCATAGAGCTTTGCGTCGCGGTGGCTGGGGCTAAAGGGTGCGCTGTCCCACTGCGCCAGGGGGCCGGTGGGTACCACGTCGGTGTGGCCAGCGAACACCAGGGTTTTGGCGGTCGCGCTGCCCTGGTGGGACGATGCTTTGCGTTGGGCCCAAAGATTGGTCACGCGGAAATCGGCCGGACCGCTGTCGATGGTTTCGCAGACGAAACCCAGCAGCTGCAGGCGCTTTGCGATCAGCGCCTGGCAGCCTGCGTCGTGCGGCGTGACCGAGGCAAGGGACAGCAGCTGCTCGGTGAGTTGCAAGGTGGCATGGGAGTCGTGCTGCATCAAGAATTGATCGTCAGGGTGATGGGGCCTGCAGCGGCCTGGGATCTGGCCGCAGGCGGCCCAGCGAAGGGGTTTGCGGCGCCCGGGCCGTTTTGCATGCGCCACATCAGGTTGGTGACCGAATCGGCGTTGGCCAGGCCTTCGCTTTCGGGCACCTTGCCTTCCCGTATCAGGCGCGCAATGTCTTGCTCAAACGACTGCGAGCCGACCGAAAGCGATTGCTCCATGGCCGCGGGTATGTCGGTGAAGTGCCCCGACTGGATCAGTTCTGCGATGCGCGTGGTGTTCATCATCACTTCGCAGGCGGCGACCCGTTGCCCGGAGACGGTCCGGATCAGGCGCTGTGACAGCATGGCCTTGAGTGCCAGCGAAAGGTCGCGCTGCACCGCATCACGCGCATGGGCGGGATAAAAGCCGAGTATGCGGTTGAGCGCATGGTGGCTGTTGTTGGCATGCAGTGTGGCCAGGCACAAATGTCCGGATTGGGCAAAACCCAGTGCGGCGGACATGGTTTCCTCGTCGCGAATTTCACCAATAAAAATAACGTCGGGCGCTTGGCGCATGGCATTTTTAAGCGCCAGTTCCAGCGACTGGGTGTCCGTATCAACTTCACGCTGGTTCACCACCGACTTCTTGTGTTGAAACAAAAATTCAATGGGATTTTCGAAGGTCAGGATATGACCCGACATGGTGGCGTTGCGGTAGTCGAGCATGGACGCCAGCGTGGTGCTTTTACCCGCGCCTGCGGCACCTGCCATTAACACCAGGCCCCGCTTTTCCATCACCAACTGGCGCAGTACCTGCGGCAAGGCGCTGTCTTGCAGGGGCGGAATCTCAAAGGGAACGTAACGGATCACGATGGCCACCGTGCCGCGCTGGAAAAAAGCACTCACCCGAAAGCGTCCCAGGTTTTCCAGGGGCAAAGCCATGGTGAGCTCCTGGGTGCTGAGCAGCTCTTGCATGCGCTCGGGAGGTACCAGGTTTTCGAGCAACTCGCGCGGCGTGTTCACGCCCAGTGGCTGGCTGGTAATGGGCACTACCAGTCCGTTGAGGCGAACCAAGGGCGGACTGTTGGCCGACAGGTAAAGATCGGACGCAGACTTGTCCACCATGAAACGCAGCATGCGTTCCAAAACGTCGTT
The DNA here is from genome assembly GCA_947448105.1 of Burkholderiales bacterium. GTDB lineage: Bacteria > Pseudomonadota > Gammaproteobacteria > Burkholderiales > Burkholderiaceae_C > Allorhodoferax. The sequence continues at coordinate 3,244 of CANFNE010000141.1, read as the reverse complement.
TTTTGTGGTTTGCGTCATGGTCTTTGAGACTTTTAGTCCGTCGGTGCGAAGTGTTTAATCGCGCAGCAAGTCGTTGAGCGAGGTTTTGGCGCGGGTTTGCGCGTCCACGCGCTTGACGATGATGGCCGCATACAGGCTGTACTTGCCGTCGTTCTTGGGCAGGCTGCCGCTGATCACCACCGAGCCCGACGGAATGCGGCCGTAGCTCACCGTGTCGGTGGCGCGGTCGTAAATCGGCGTGCTTTGGCCCAGGTACACGCCCATGGAGATCACCGAGTTTTCTTCGACGATCACGCCTTCGACCACCTCAGAGCGGGCGCCGATAAAGCAGTTGTCTTCAATGATGGTGGGGCCGGCCTGCATGGGTTCGAGCACACCGCCAATGCCCACGCCGCCGCTTAAGTGCACGTTTTTGCCGATCTGGGCGCACGAGCCCACGGTGGCCCAGGTGTCGACCATGGTGCCTTCGTCCACATAGGCGCCAATATTGACGTAAGACGGCATCAGGATCACGCCCTTGGCAATAAAGCTGCCGCGCCGCGCAACGGCCGGAGGCACCACGCGCACGCCTGTGGCTTTCATCTCCGCTTCACTCAGGCCGGCAAATTTGGTGGGCACCTTGTCGTAGAAGCCCAGGTCGCCGGACTGGATCAGCACGTTGTCCTTAAGGCGAAAGCTCAGCAACACCGCTTTTTTGATCCACTGGTGCGTGGTCCATTGGCCCACGCCGTCGCGGGTGGCCACGCGCAGGGCGCCGTTGTTGAGCTCGGAGATGACGTGCTCGACGGCGTCAGACACTTCTTTGGGGGCCGATTGCACCGAGATATTGGCGCGGTTTTCCCAGGCGGCGTCGAGGATGGTTTGCAGTTGTTGGGTCATGGAGTTCTCAGTGGTCGCAGAAGGGTTGGGGTCAAAAAAAGAGGCGTTCAGGATGCCTTGCGGGCTTGCACAAAGGCCACGATGCGTTGCGCGGCTTCGAGGCATTCGTCGCCTTGGGCCACCAGCGCCATACGGATCCGGCCTGCGCCCGGGTTCACGCCATGCGCTTCGCGCGCTAGATAAGAGCCGGGCAAAACCGTCACATTGTAGGCAGCGTACAAATCGCGGGCAAAGTCTACGTCGCTGCCCTGCACGCCGGCCCACAAGTAAAAACCCGCGTCGGGCAGCGCAACATCCAGCACTGTGGCCAGCAAGGGCGTAATTCGGGCAAACTTTTGGCGGTACTGGGCGCGGTTGTCAAGCACATGGTCCTCATCGTTCCAGGCAGCGATGCTGGCGCTTTGCACGACGGGGCTCATGGCGCTACCGTGGTAGGTGCGGTAGAGCAAAAACTGTTTGATCAGCGCCGCGTCACCTGCGCAAAAGCCGCTGCGCATGCCCGGCACATTGCTGCGCTTGGACAGGCTGGTAAAGGCCACCAGGTTTTTGAAGTCAGCGCGTCCCAGGCGCGCCGCAGCTTCCAGGCCGCCCAGGGGCGCTTCGTCACGGAAGTAAATTTCGCTGTAGCACTCGTCGCAGGCAATTGCAAATCCGAAGCGGTCGCTTAACCCAAAAAGCAGCTTCCATTCGGACAGAGGCATTACCGCGCCCGCCGGGTTGCCGGGGCTGCACACAAACAAGAGCTGCGTGCGCGCCCATACCGTGTCGGGCACGCTGGCCCAGTCTTGGGCAAAGTTGCGCTGCGGGTCGGAGTTCACAAAATAAGGCTCGCCGCCGCCCAGCAGTGCTGCGCCCTCGTAGATTTGGTAGAAGGGGTTGGGGCAGACCACCAAGGGCTTGGTGCCTGAATGGGCGCCTGAAGCGCTGGGTGCGAGCACGGTTTGGGCAAACGCAAACAGCGCTTCGCGCGAGCCGTTGACGGGCAAAATTTGCGACGCCGGGTTGACCTCAAGCCGGTAGCGGCGCTGCAGCCAGCTCGCGATGGCCCCGCGCAGCGGCGGGTCGCCTGCGGTCGCCGGGTAGCCCGCCAGCCCGGCGCCCATGATGGCGTCGCAATAGGATTGCTTGATCAATGCGGGCGTGGCGTGGCGGGGCTCGCCGATTCCCAGGCTGATAGGGCGCAAATCCGGGTTGGGCGTGACGGTGGCAAAGAGCTGGCGCAGGCGCTCAAACGGGTAGGCCTGCAATAGCGATAAATGGGGATTCATAGGGGCGGATTATCGTTGATTCGTCGTTAAACTTTCTGCTTTGCGCGCGATGGTTGAAGGCTGCCGGCGCCGCCTTGACCAGGGGGACTTCCATGCAAACAGGCCTTTACACCGCTTCTGCTTACACCTGCTTTAACCTGGCTGGCGCGCTCGCTTTTTTGGGTGACGACCAGGGTGTGCGTGATTTGCTACCCGCCTTGTGCACCGCCTTGGTCAAGGATGTGCCTGGTGTCGCTGATTTGCTGGCGCAGGGACGGTCAGCGGATGCCACGGCGCGGCTGCATTCACTCAAAGGCTTTGTGCCGGTGTTCTGTTTTGCGCCGCTGGTGGAAGAGCTTACGCGCGTCGAGCGCCTGAGCCGGGGCGGGGCCAGCGCTGAAGTCATCGCGTCCTATGCGGCGCTGGCACCCGCCTTGCAGCGCCTGGGCGAAGAGGCGGCGCACTATCTGGCGCAGGCACCCTTCAAGACCTAAGCGTGCCAGCCGGAGCTAGGTCTTGGGCCGCCAATACCCGCACAGTATCATTGGCGCTGCCCCGCAAGCCGGTTTCGGGGCCCCGTAAACCCCCATACACCCGCTCAAGTCCAGCCCCAACGCAGTGCGCCTCAATTCGATCAAGCTGTCAGGATTCAAGTCCTTTGTAGAGCCAACCAACTTTTTGCTGCCCGGGCAACTGGTGGGCGTGGTGGGGCCCAATGGCTGCGGCAAGTCCAACATCATGGATGCGGTGCGCTGGGTGTTGGGCGAAAGCCGCGCCAGCGAGTTGCGCGGCGAGTCCATGCAGGACGTGATTTTTAACGGCACCACCACCCGCAAACCGGCCAGCCGCGCCAGCGTGGAGTTGGTGTTTGACAACGCCGACCACCGCGCTGGCGGCCAGTGGGGCCAGTTTGGCGAGATTGCAGTGCGGCGGGTGCTCACCCGCGACGGCACGTCGAGTTACTTCATCAACAACCAGCCGGTGCGCCGGCGCGACGTGCAAGACGTGTTTCTGGGCACGGGCTTGGGGCCGCGCGCCTACGCCATCATTGGCCAGGGCACGATCAGCCGCATCATCGAATCCAAGCCTGAAGAGCTGCGCCTGTTTCTGGAAGAAGC
>CANFNE010000140.1 GCA_947448105.1 Burkholderiales bacterium | reverse complement strand
TAGCGCGTCACCGTCGCATCCACGTAGTCTACGCCTCCGCTGCCGGGTGGATGGGGCACATCCTTCAGACCGTTGGGCGAAGCCTGGTTGCCGTAACTCACCACCACCATAAAGGGGTGGCATTTGGTCGAGGACTCCTGTTCATTGGTGAAATACACATAGGGCACCAGATTTTGCCCAGGCGTGCCGTCGGCAATGGAGTCACTCACTAGCTTCGTCGCCAACGCCGCATCGCGATAGGCCAAGTACACGTCGGTGGAATAACGAAGCGTTTCTCCACACTTCTTCATGCTGGCTGAGATCCTCGACAGCATGGTAATGGCCGCCGCTTTCGTGTTTGCATTCGCGCCAGCACTGGCGACCTGGCTTCGGTAGGTAGCGTTCACCTGCTTGTAAATGCTGCCGTCCTTGCCTTCGATATCGGCTGTGGTCACTTTAGTCAAAAAGGGAGCTGCGCCGTTAGTCACAAAGTCCTTTGACTGTGGGTTCATAAACGATGGAACCCCTAGTGACAAAGGCGTGGCATAAAGATAGAAGGACGTGGCTTTTTCGTTCAATGCGAAAGCAGTACCAACAAGCTTGACGCTCAGGCCCTTGCCGGCAAACGAACTATCCTCAGTATAAGTACCTGTATAGGGGGTACTTCCCTTAGCAGTTTCGCCCTCCGTCACGGAGTATTTGTATCGGTTTTTCGCTTGGAGAGTGGCCATCTTGGTGGTCGCATCAATGGTCACGGCAAAGGTGACGTAGCCGTTGCCAGTCGCACTCGTTTTACCGAAATTGTTAACGAACTTCAGAGTTGAAGTCGCTTTGCTGCCGCCCCAGTCAATGGAATAATTTGGGTGCAAGTAGGAATCTATGCGGTAATTGCCATCTGCAGCGGTGACCAACTGCAGCGTTTTGATTAAGTAATCGCTGTACGTCGGAGTCAAGTCGAACGCTGCTGATTTAACCGCGTACCCCGATGTCGGGCTGTAGGTCGAGCCGATGGAGAGGTATTTGGACGTGGAGTCCGCCAACATGTAGTAACCGCGATTCGTGACAGTGCCGACAGCCGACAGCGCTGAAGTCGGGCTGTAAGTTCTTGCCACTGCATCAGCAAAGTTTGCTGGGGTTGAATAGGTGACCGGCGCAAGGGTAGTGGTCGACGACGAATTGGACGCGCCGCTCCAACCTGCAGAACTCAAGGCCATAACGGTACAGCTATATCCGGTTGCCGAGCTCAAGCCCGAGACCACAATCGGGCTGCTGCTACCTTCTACTGAAGTGCCATTGCCTCCCGTGGTGCAGGTTGCCTTAAAGCGGGTCGCAATACCGCCCGTGCTCGCCTCTGCGAAGGCCACTGATATTTGCACGCTGTTCGGAGAAAGCGAATTCAGCGTGGGCGCGCCAGGTAAAGTGTTGACTTTCGGCGTCACCTTGACCACATTCGAATAAGCGCTGCTGCCCGCACCATTGGTAGCCTTGACGCGACAGCTGTAAGCTGCGTCGTTCGTGAGATTCGACACGGTAATGGGGCTACCGGTGCCAGTGGCCGTGACGGGAGCGGTCGTTGCTCCGGCCAGGCACGAGGCGGTGTAGCTGGAAATGATCGCACCACCGTTGGAGCTGGGCGCCGTAAAAGCGATGCTCGCTCTGGCATTTCCCGCTGTGGCCGAGCCAATCAATGGTAGGCCGGGAACGGTCGCAGGTGTAACCCAAACAGGAGAAGAGGCAGCGCTGAGTCCCTTGGAGCTCCTAGCCGTGACGGTGCAGCTATAGGCAGTGCCGTTGGTCAGACCCAACACGGTCAGCGGGCTCTTGGAGCCGGATGCGGTGAGGTCCAAACAGGTGGCGGTGAACTCGATAATTTTGACGCCGCCGTTGGATCCCGCCGTAAAGCCAATGCTGGCGCTACCGTTGCCAGCTGTGGCTGCGCCTATGGTGGGGGCCCCAGGCACGGTGGTCACCGCGCTCAAAGCTACATTACTGAGACCCATCGCCGCCGAAATACTGAAAACAGCCACGACCCGCTTGACAACCGAAATTCGCAAATCCATGGTATTTTTCTCAGTTACGCAGCACTTTGAGCAAAGATCGCGATTTATGCTGGTTCGCAATAATTTTAATTAGATCAATAAAATTAAATTACACATTTACTCAGTGCACTTACACCTGTTATCACGACTTGCCCTCGGCGTTCTACTGTGTTTCTTGAACACGCTTTGCTGCGCCTCCGTCCCCGGCTACGACATCGAGCGCACGTACCTGCATGACGCGCAGAACCAGGCCTCTATCGACGCCATTACCCAGGCCCCCTTCGCGCCGTTTTCGGGCGACCTTCGCATGGGACTGCAGCAGGGCGCGACCTGGATCCGGTTTCACATTGAACACAATGATCCCTCGGGTAAACGCGCGGTTGCAGATGCGGGCAATCCCTTCATCCTGCGGGTCGGCCCCTACACGCTGGACCAGGTCGACCTCTACGAAAACTACGGTGGAAGTTGGCATGTCAGTCGCGCAGGCGACCGCCAGCACCGCAGCATGGACAAATGCCCGGATGACCTCCACTGCTTTTCCCTGCACACCGACGCCCACGAGCCCAGCACGGTGTACCTCAAGGTGCAAACCCAAGGCATGCGGCTGATTGAAACCGAGTTGACGCTGGAAGACCGGCTTGCGCTGGCGGTGGCACCAAGAGTGGCACGTATCAGCGCGGCCTTGGCGCTTGCCAATGGCCTGCTGCTGCTGGGCTTGCTGTTTTTTGCAATGCAACGCAGTCGCCTGCTGCATTTTTACTGCTGGTACCAGGCCTCCGTCGTGCTGCTGGTGTACGCCAGCACCGGCCTGCTGGCTGAGCGATTTTCAGCAGTTTCCCCCCAAGCCGTGGAAACTTTAGGCAATCTGATCCAAGTGGCACGGGTGTTCGCGGTGGTGCTGCTTGGTTGGGCCGCCATTGCTGCCTACCATCCGCCGCGGGCCTACCGCATCCTTTTTTACTTGCTGTTGTTGTGCTGCACCACCAACGCAGTATTGATAGGCGTGGGATACGCCCACCTGGGCTTGAGCTTCAATTACCTGGTGCTGGGTATCAATCCGCTGGTGCAGCTGTATGGCGCCATGCGCACCAGCGGCAATTCACGGGAGCTCAAAAGAATTATTTACGCCGCCTATGGCTGCTACCTGGCCGCACTGACCCTGGGCTCGCTGGTCGCCTTTGACCTGCTGTACTTCAACCCCTTGACGGGCGCTTTGCAAAATTTGGCGGACTGGCGGCTCAATGGGGTGGCGGTCGGCATCTTCGTGCTGTTGTACGTCAACAGCGAAGAGACCAGCAAAAAATTGCTGAACTTGCGCGAAGTCCAAGCCCTGCGCATTGAGGCCCTGCAGGCCAAATCCCAGCGTGAAATATTGAACGAGCGCAACACCCTGATCGACGTTCTGACCCACGAACTCAAAACCCCGCTGGGCACCATGCGCTTTGCCCTGGCCTCACTCAAGCGCGATCTGGGCGCAAACCCGGACTCCTTGCAAAGAGTCAAACACATCGACGCATCGGTCAAGCGCATGGACACCATCATTGAACACGTGGCTGCGTCGGTGAAACTGGACGAGCCTTGCCCGCCAGGGCAATTTGAAACGCTGCCTGCAGCACCCTTGTTGGCGCAACTCACGCAGGATCTGCAAGACTTTGAGCGATTCAAACTGCACATCGACGAAGGCGCCACCTTCTATACCGACCGGCATTTGCTCTTACAAATCCTGGAAAACCTGCTGAGCAATGCCGAAAAATATTCGGCGCCGGGGGATATTTTGGTATTCGTGCGCACCACGCCCGCCCATGACGCGCAGGCCCAAACCGAAGACCACGGTGGATCGCGCGGGCCGATTCACCTGGAGATATGCAACCGCGTCGCGCCTGACAACGTTCCCGACGCCGAACGCCTGTTTGAACGCTATTACCGCCACACCAATGTGCTTGGCATGCCCGGCATCGGCATTGGCTTGCATTTGGTGCGCGTTGCAGCAGACCATATCGGCGCCACGGTACATTACCGCTTCGAAAACGGCTGGGCCATTTTCGAAGTCCGCATTCCCAACTGAAACACTTTATGACGCAAGAACGCCAAGACGCATCGCAGCGCCTGTCCGTGGCCATCGTGGAAGACGACTCTCTGCTGCGCCAGGAAATCGAGATCCACCTGCGCGCCCACGGCATGGTCGTGCATGCCGCCAACAGCGCTGCCGGTCTCGATGACCTGACGGCGCGCGAAGCGATAGACGTCTTCCTGGTCGACCTGAACCTGCCCGGCGAAGGGGGCCTGAGCCTGTGCAAACGCCTGCGCGAATCCCTGCCCCATGTCGGCATCGTCATTTGCACCGGACGCACCGCGCTGGTCGACCGCATCGCGGGATACCGCCAAGGCGGCGCCGACTTTTACCTGACCAAACCCGTTTCCCCGGACGAGCTGGTCCTCGTCATCGAGAGCCTGGGGCGGCGGCTCAAGAAAACCAGCACCGCCGACACCTGGTCCTTGAGCTTGCGCGACCGCACCCTGCAAGGGCCCTTGCCCGAGCAAAAGCTGCAGATCACCAGCCGGGAAAAAACCCTCCTGGTAGCCTTGATGCAAGCCAAGGACAACACCTTGGAGTCTGGCGTGCTGTGCGACCTGTTTGGGGAAGAAAACGCTGACCGCTCCATCAGCAAACACGCGCTCGAAGAGCTGGTAGCCCGGCTGCGCAAAAAATTCAAAACCGTGCAGCTTGAAGCAAGCGAACCCTCAATCAAGTCCGTGTGGGGCGTGGGCTACCAGTTGTGCATCCGGGTCAACTTCGTCCACTGACCAAGCGCTCCCTGCGGGCGCCCTAAACCACGCGCTCCACCAGCCAAAAAGCGCCCACAGCCAAGGACAAGGCGCCGGCCGTGCGCTGCCACACGGCGTCGCCCTGGCGGGCAAACAGGCGACGCAGCACCAACACCATCGCATACAACGCCAGCGCCACCACAATTTGCCCGGCCTCAATCCCCAGGTTAAAGCCCACAATGCTCCACACCGGGTAGGGGCTTAGCGCAATCAGCTGACCGGCGCCCTCTTCCCGCATGGCGGACGCAAAGCCCAGGCCGTGAATCAGCCCCAGCGCAAACACCAGCAGCAGCTCCCACTTCAGCACCACCTGCATGCGCAGCAAGTGCAAGGCCGACACCAGCACAATGGACGCGGCAATGGCCGGCTCCACCAACTCCGCAGACACATTGACCCAGCCCATGGCAGCCAGGCCAAAGGTCGCACCATGCGCCACGGTAAAGGCCGTGAGCAAAGCCGCCCAGCGCCGCACGCTGATGCCACTGGCCAAAAGCGCCACCAAAAACACAATATGGTCGGCGCCGCCCAAGATATGGTCAAAACCGTGGTGCGCAAAGTTGGCCACATGGCGCTGCACCGGGGCAAAAAACTCAAGGCGGGATTGGTGGGGCGACAGCAGGCCTACTTCTTCGGCCACCGTTGCACCGTCTCGGGTGCGTGACACCCGGACCTTGAGCGTTTCCACCACCGGCCCGGCGGCCCCGCGCGCGGCCAAGGGCGTGCGGCTCCACAAGCCATAGTCCAGGGTGACCACGGCTGGTGCGAAATCCCAGGCAGCGGCGCCCACGACAAGCAACTGCGCAGCAGCCGTTGGCACTGCGGCTGTCGCCGCTTGAACGGAGCCGGGGTCAGGCGCCTGTGCCGGGGTCAGCACCATCTGGCGCCAGGCCGCCTTGTGCCCATCGCCCTCCAGGACCAGGCCGTTTTGCACCTGCGCGACCAGGTCGGCCTGGTGCGCCCCGATTTCTGCCCGGTCCAGCACGCCGTCGGCGTTGTCATCGGCGCCGGTCAATGCCGCTACGGGTATAGAAATTGCCACCACAACTTGTGTACCCGACAGGCTGACGGTGGCGTGGCCGGTTTCCACCACATGGGCGCCCAATGCCAGGGGCGCAAGCCACAGCGTGCACTGCACACAGCGCCACAACGTGCGAAAAAAACGAGGGTTCAAGCGAATATTCATAGACAAACAGCACGTTAACAGGCCCGCAGCACGTCGGCGCAGCGCGCAAGCGTTGCGCCCAATGGGTTTACTATCCCGCGACCGCGCCGGCCCCGCACCACCCATGCAGATAGTGCCACGGCACGGGCCGCACCCCATTTACCACCGGCTTCGAGGTTCCCATGAAAACTGTGAAATCCTTCCCCCGCAAAGTCAAAGAGACGCCCAACCTCTTCATCCCCCTGCCCGACGGCACCCAGCTCGCCGCCCGCGTCTGGATGCCCACCGACGCCGCCAAAAACCCGGTGCCCGTGATTCTGGAATACCTGCCCTACCGCAAACGCGACGGCACCGTGGTGCGCGATGCGCTGACACACCCCTATCTGGCCGGCCACGGCTACGCCTGCGTGCGGGTAGACATGCGCGGCAACGGCGACTCCGACGGCCTGATGCTCGATGAATACAGCGAGCAAGAACTCCAAGACGCCGATGACGTGATCGCCTGGCTGGTGGCCCAGCCCTGGAGCACCGGGCGGGTGGGCATGATGGGTATTTCGTGGGGCGGCTTTAACGGCCTGCAAGTGGCCGCGCGCCAGCCCAAGGGCCTGGACGCGGT
>CANFNE010000139.1 GCA_947448105.1 Burkholderiales bacterium | reverse complement strand
GAAGCCCTGGAACGCGCCCAAGCGCAAGCCAAGACCCAGCGCGACAGCGTGGCCCAAGTGCAGCAGGCCTTGGGCGTGCTGGCCGCCGAGCAGCGCAGCGTGTCCGAACAAAGCCGCCAGCTCAGCGCCCGGCGCGAACGCCTGGCCGCCGACCGCAACGGCCTGGCTGCCACGGACGACAGCCGCCTGGCCCAGTTGCAAGAAGAGTTTGAGGGCGCGCAAGAGTCAGCGGAGCTGGCCCACGCCCGCTTGGAGGAGCTGCAGGAGCTGGCGCCGCAGCTCGACGAGGCCCGCCGCACGCAGCAGCAGCAAGTCAATTTGGATGCCGCGCGCCAGGCCGACGTGTCGGCGCGCCTGGACGCGCTCAAAGCCTTGCAAGAGCGACTGAAGACCGATGGCAAATTACAGCCTTGGCTGCAAAAGCATGGACTCGAGCATTTGCAAGGCCTGTGGAGCCGCATCCAGGTGCAAGCCGGTTGGGAAAACGCGGTCGAAGCCGCGCTGCGCGACCGCCTGGGCGCCTTGGAAGTTTCGCGGCTGGACATGGTGCAGGCCTTTGGCGGCGACGCCCCTCCGGCCAAGCTGTCTTTTTTCAGCGCCCCGGCGGCGGGCAACGCGCCTGCCGGTAGCGCCATGCCGCGCCTGTTTGACCTGGTGCGCGTGCATGACGCCGGTTTGGCCGCCGTTTTGCAGTCGTGGCTGGCGGGCTGCTTTACCGCGCCCAGTCTGGAAGAAGCATTGGCCCAGCGCAGCAGCTTGGGCGCGGGCGAGACGATATTTGTGCCCGCAGGCCACGGCGTGGCCGCGCACAGCGTGGGCTTTTATGCGCAGGACGCCGAGCAATCCGGCCTGCTGGCGCGCGCGCAGGAAATCCAGAATTTAGAGCGCGAGCTGCGCGCCCAGACCCTGATGGCCGAGGAATCCCGCGCGGCCCTGGGCCGTGCTGAGAACGCCTACGCCGACGCCGCCCAGCGCCTGAGCGCCTTGCGCAGCCAGGCCCAGGAAGCGCAGGCCCGCACCCACAGCCTGCAAGTTGAAGTGCTGCGCCTGACGCAACTCTCCGAACAGGTGCGCAGCCGCAGCGCGCAAATTGCCGCCGACGCCGCCGAGGTGGACGCCCAACTCGAAGACCTGCAAGAACGCGCCCTGCAAGCCGAGGCCCGGTTTGAAGCGCTCGACATGCAGCTCGCCGACAGCCAGGAACGCCACGCCGAACTCGATGAGCGCGTGATTGCCAGCCAAAACCGCCTGAACCAGTGCCGCGAACAGCAGCGCGGCTTAGAGCGCCAGCACCAGGAAGCGCAGTTTTCCAAACGCAGCCTGCAAGCGCGCCAAAGCGAACTGGCCCGCGCCATTGAAACCGCCAGCCAGCAGGCGGTGGCGGTCCAGGATGAGACCGAACGCGCCCAGGCCGAACTGCAACGCCTGACCGACGCTGCAGCCCAAGCCGGCTTGCAAAGCGCTTTGGCCCTGAAACTTGAGCGCGAGCAGTTGCTCGGCGCCAAGCGCAGCGAATACGACGACCTGACCGCCAAGCTGCGCGCCAGTGACGAGCGCCGCTTGCAGCTCGAGCGCGAGTTGGAACCGCTGCGCCAGCGCATCACCGAATTCCAGCTCAAGGAACAGGCCGCCCGCCTGGGCTTTGAGCAATACCAGTCGCAGCTCTTTGAAGCCCAAGCCGACATGGACGCGATTGCCAAAAGCCTGGAAGACAGCGGCGTGCGCCTGGCCGGCATGCAAGGCGAGATTGACCGCATGCACCGTGACATCGCCGCCCTGGGCGCGGTCAACCTGGCCGCGCTCGACGAACTGACCGCCGGGCGCGAACGCAAGGAATTTTTGGACGCGCAAAGTCTGGACCTGAACGAGGCCATGAACACGCTCGAAGACGCCATCCGCCGCATTGATGGCGAGACGCGTGAGCTGCTCTCGGGCACCTTTAACCAGGTCAATGAACACTTCGGTCGCATGTTCCCCGAGCTCTTTGGCGGCGGCAACGCGCGCCTGGTGATTACCGGCGACGAGATTTTGGACTCCGGCGTGCAGGTGATTGCGCAGCCGCCGGGCAAGAAAAACCAAACTATTCATCTGCTTTCGGGCGGCGAAAAAGCGCTCACCGCCATTGCGCTGGTGTTTGCGATCTTTCAGCTCAACCCGGCGCCGTTTTGTTTGCTCGACGAGGTGGACGCGCCGCTGGACGACGCCAACACCGAACGCTACGCCAAGCTGGTGACCAGCATGAGCGCAAGCACCCAGTTTTTGTTCATCAGCCACAACAAGATTGCCATGGAAATGGCCGAGCAGCTCATTGGCGTCACCATGCAAGAGCAGGGCGTCTCGCGCATCGTGGCGGTGGACATGGAAGCGGCCGTCGGTTTGGTGCAAGCGGCATAAATTAAGATGACACCATGAGTAATTTTCAGTTGGGTTTAGCTGTCATTGGCGGCTTGGTATTGCTGGGGCTGGTGGTGCATAGCGCCTGGTCGGCGCGCGTCAATGCCCCCAAGCAGGCCCAAGCCAGCGGCCCCGGCGACGAAGTCCAGCAGGAGCCGGTGTTTGACGAGTCGGGTTTTGACGCGATTCACCTGCACCCGCACCAGGCGCGCCGCCTGCCGATTGACGCGCTGATCGACGCGGTGGCCGCCATCAACCTCGACCCCTTGGCCGAAGAGGTGGCGGGCGAGGCGGCACTGGCGGCCATGCCCAGCACCCGTCGTGCGGGCACCAAGCTGTTTTCCATCGAAGGCTTTAACTCCGACGTGCAGGAATGGGAAACGCCCGTCGCCGGTGCGCGCTACAGCGTATTTCAGGCCGGTGTGCAACTTGCCAACCGCGCGGGCGCGCTCAATGACATTGAATACTCGGAGTTTGTGGTCAAGACCCAGGCCTTTGCCGACGCGATCGGGGCCACGCCGGAGTTTCCGGAAATGCGCGACGAAGTGGCGCGCGCCCGTGAACTGGACAACTTTGCCAGCGCCCATGACGCACAACTCGGTCTGAACCTGCGCGCCCGTAACGCATCCTGGAGCCCCGGCTATGTCACGCAAATGGCCGCGCAACATGGCTTTGTACCGGGCCAGTTGCCAGGGCGCATGGTGCTGCCTGCGGTGGTCGACGGCGCACCGCCCGTGTTGTCGCTGACCTTTGACAGCCAGGCCGCGCTGGCAGAAGACCCGGCCCAGTCGGCCATTCGCGAACTCATCTTGCACCTCGATGTGCCCCAGGTGGACCGCAACGAGCAGCCTTTTGCCCGGATGTGCCAGGCCGCCCAGGCCATGGCGCAAAGCATGGAGGGTGTGGTGACCGATGACAACGGCCAGCCACTGGCGCCCCAGGCCCTGGACGGCATTGCGCACGAGTTGCAGCGCCTGTACGACATGCTCGACGAACGCGACTTTTCGGCGGGCTCTGCGCTGGCGCGGCGCCTTTTTTCCTGAAGCCGGCCTGGGCCGTCACGCGCCGGGCGGGCCAGGCAGCCTTCTTTTGATCCCCCTGAGCGGCTGCTTCCATGCAAACCCCCGATCTTTTTTCATCACCGCAGCCTGAAACTGCCCCGCCAGAGCAGCGCATGGCGCAATTGCGCAGCCTGTTGCAACACCACGGCCACCAGTACTACGTGCTCGACGCCCCGCAGGTGCCTGACGCGGTGTACGACCAATGGTTCCAGGAGTTGCAGGCGCTCGAAGCCGCCCACCCGCAGTGGCGCACGCCCGATTCGCCCACCCAGCGCGTGGGCGGCAAGCCGCTGGACGCTTTTGCCTCGGTGCGCCACGCCGTGCCCATGCTGAGCATCCGCACCGAGACCGACACCGAATCCACCGGCGCGCTGGCCTTTGACGCCCGGGTGCGCAAAGAGCTGGAGCTGACCGAGGACGCGCCAGCGGTTCACTACGTCACCGAACTCAAGTTCGACGGCTTGGCAATCAATTTGCGCTTTGAAGGCGGCGTGCTGGTGCAAGCCACCACCCGGGGTGATGGCGAATATGGTGAAGACGTGACGCAAAACATCCGCACCATTGCCCAAATCCCCCTCAAATTAATGGCGTCCGCCGACGCGCCAGTGCCCGCGGTGCTGGAAGTCCGCGGCGAGGTGTACATGCGGCGCGACGATTTTGAGGCGCTCAACGAGCGCCAGCGTGCGCGCATCGCACACGGCGACAAGGGCGAGAAAACCTTTGTCAACCCGCGCAACGCCGCCGCCGGTGCGGTGCGCCAGCTTGACCCGGCGATAGCCGCCGAGCGGCCACTGAGCTTTTTTGCCTATGGCACAGGCGAGGTGCGCGGCGCGCTGGCGGCGAGTACGCACATGGAATTGCTGCTGGCGCTCAAGGCCTGGGGTTTTCCGGTGGCCGAACTCACCAGCACCGCGCTGGGCGCCGACGGTTTGGTGGCCTTTCACCAGCGCATCGGCGCGCTGCGCGACCAGTTACCTTTTGATATTGACGGCGTGGTCTACAAAGTCAACAGCTTGGCGCTGCAGCAGCGCCTGGGCTTTGTGAGCCGCGAGCCGCGCTGGGCGGTGGCGCACAAATACCCGGCGCAAGAGCAGATCACTACCGTGCTGGCGATTGACGTGCAGGTCGGGCGCACCGGCAAGCTCACGCCGGTGGCCAAACTCGCACCGGTGTTTGTGGGCGGCGTGACCGTGACCAACGCCACCTTGCACAACGAAGACGAGGCCCGGCGCAAGGACGTGCGCCTGGGCGACACCGTCATCGTGCGCCGCGCGGGCGACGTGATTCCTGAAGTGGTAGGTGTGGTGCCCGCGAGCCTGGCGTCTGCCACGCGGGGAGACCTATTCACCATGCCGCGCATCTGCCCGGTCTGTGGATCCGCCGCGGTGCGCGAGGAGGAAGAGGCCGACTACCGCTGCACCGGCGGCCTGTTTTGCAGCGCCCAGCGCAAGCAGGCGGTATTGCATTTCGCCCAGCGCCGCGCGGTGGAGGTCGAAGGCCTGGGTGAAAAACTGGTGGACCAACTGGTGGACGCCGGGCTGATCCGCACGCTGCCTGACTTGTACCGCCTGGGCTTTACCGCCCTGGCCACGCTGGACCGTATGGCGGACAAATCGGCGCAAAACATCGTGGACGCGCTCGAAAAGTCCAAAGAAACGACCTTGCCGCGCTTTTTGTTTGGCCTGGGCATTCGCCATGTGGGCGAGGCCACGGCCAAGGCACTGGCGCGCCACTTTGGCCAGATCGACGCCATCATGGACGCTACCGAAGAGCAATTGCTGGAAGTGAATGACGTCGGGCCCACGGTAGCGCAAAGCATCCGCACCTTTTTTGACCAGGCGCACAACCGCGAGGTGGTGGAGCACTTACGCGCCTGCGGCATCCACTGGAGTGCGCTGGACGCCGCCAGCGACGCGCCCAAGCCGTTGGCCGGCCTGACCTTCGTGATCACCGGCACCTTGCCCACGCTGGGCCGAGACGCTGCCAAAGACCTGATCGAAGCTGCCGGGGCCAAGGTCTCGGGCTCGGTCAGCAAGAAAACCAGCTTTGTGCTGGCCGGTACCGAGGCAGGCAGCAAACTGGAAAAAGCCCGCGAACTCGGCGTGGCGGTGATTGACGAGGCCGCTTTGCGCCAGATGCTGGAGAACACCCCATGACCGTACGCGACATCCTCAAAATGGGCGACGCCCGCCTGTTGCGTCTGGCGCAGCCTGTAACTGCCTTTGACAGCGACGCCTTGCATTGGCTCATTACCGATTTGCTCGATACCATGCGCGCGGCCAACGGCGCGGGCTTGGCCGCGCCGCAAATTGGGGTGGATTTGCAGGTGGTGATTTTTGGCTCGCACGACCGCAATCCGCGCTACCCGGACCGGCCCGTGGTGCCGTCCACGGTGCTGGTTAACCCGGTGATCATTCCGCTGAATGACGCCACCGAGGACGATTGGGAAGGCTGCCTGTCAGTGCCCGGTATGCGCGGCGTGGTGCCACGCTGGTCGCGCATCCGCTACACTGGGTTCGATCAGTATGGCGACCCGATTGACCGCGTGGCTGAGGGCTTTCACGCCCGGGTGGTGCAGCACGAATGCGACCACCTGTGGGGCAAGCTGTATCCCATGCGCATGACGGATATGACGAAGTTTGGATTTACCGAAGTGCTGTTTCCGGACATTGCCGCGGGCGAAGACGACTAAAAATAGTTGGCAGCAGGGCAATCAGCCTTTGCCCGACAGCGCCTTCAAAGCCAGCGCCACCTCCCGCACCAGCGCCGGGCCCCGGTAAATCAGCCCGGTGTAAATCTGCACCACATCCGCCCCTGCCTGCACTTTGGCTACCGCGTCGGCCCCGTTCAAGATGCCACCCACCCCAATGATTGGAAACTGCGGCCCCAGCGCGCTGCGCAGCTGACGCACCACCGCGTTGC
Source organism: Burkholderiales bacterium (assembly GCA_947448105.1). GTDB lineage: Bacteria > Pseudomonadota > Gammaproteobacteria > Burkholderiales > Burkholderiaceae_C > Allorhodoferax. The sequence continues at coordinate 261 of CANFNE010000139.1, read as the reverse complement.
TCATGTCGCGCACCGGCGCGCCCGACAGGCCTCCGGCTTCGTTGGAATAGGGCAGCCACTGCACAGATTCGCGCGCCAGCGTGGTGTTGGTGGCGATCACGCCGTCCATCTGGTGGCGCAGCAAGGTGGCGGCGATTACCGCAATTTGCTCGGCGTCCAGGTCGGGTGCGATTTTCAGGAACAGGGGCACATGCTTGGCCACACGCTGGCCTTGGGCGTCGGTGCGTGCGTGTTGCTGGGCCAGTTCTTGGCGGCGCTGCG
>CANFNE010000138.1 GCA_947448105.1 Burkholderiales bacterium | reverse complement strand
TGTGATCGGCCATGGTGGCAAACACGCAGAGTTTGGTGTTGGACAGCGGACAGACGGTCAGCGGCATGCGGCTTTTTGCCAAGCGCGCCACCAAGGCTGGGTCTTCGCTACAGCGCACCCCGTGGTCGATGCGCGCTACCTGCAACACATCAAGTGCGCTAGTGATGTAGGCCGGCGGCCCCTCTTCGCCGGCGTGTGCCACCACGTGCAGGCCCAGGGTGCGGCACTGGGCAAACACGGTGGCAAATTTTTCGGGCGGGTTGCCGCGTTCGCCCGAGTCCAGGCCCACGCCGATGAAGTGCGCTCGGTAGGGCAAAGCGGCTTGTAGCGTGTCGATGGCAGACGCCTCGGACAGGTGGCGCAAGAAGCACAAAATCAGGCTGGCGCTGATACCAAACTGGGCCTGCGCATCCGCACATGCGCGCGCCAGGCCGCCCATGACTGCGCCCATAGGCACGCCACGTTCGGTGTGGGTTTGCGGGTCAAAAAACAGCTCGGCGTGGACTACGTGGTCGGCGTGTGCGCGCTTGAAATAGGCCATGGCCATGGCGTAAAAATCGCTCTCGTCGATCAGCACCGAGGCCCCGGCGTAATACAAGTCCAAAAAACTCTGCAGGTCGGTAAACGCATAGGCCGCGCGCAACGCCTCCACGCTCGGGTAGGCCAGCGCCACGCCGTTTTTGCGGGCCAATTCAAAAATCAGCTCGGGCTCGAGCGAGCCTTCAATGTGGATATGCAACTCGGCCTTGGGCATGCGCGCCAGGAGTGCGGGAATGTGGGCGCGGGTGAGGCGGGAGAAGTCCATGGTGGGTGTCGGGTCGAGGGTCAAAGGTCAAGGATCACAAGGTTCAAGCAGCGCAGCGCAGGTGGCCAAGGGCAACAGCGTCATCGCCAGGGCGTGCAAGGCGTGCCGCCGCGCAATGGTGGCGAGCATATGCGCTTAGCCACGCCAGCGGGTGCGCAATACGCTCTGCTTGGCGCTGGGCAGCGGCCAGGGGGTCGCGGAGGCATGCAGCCTCCGAGCAACCCGAGGGTCTTGCCAGAACTGCCTGGCGGTCCTTTCTGTGTTGGTGGTCGGTGGTTTGCGCATAATTGAGCAGCATGTAACACCGCACACCACCCGAGGAACACCCCATGGACACCCCCGCAACGACACACCACCACGCCCCCACCGACTGGAAGCACGACGGGGTGCGCGTGGTGCCGGGTGACCAGCTCGACGGCAATGTGCCGTCCACACCGGGCATGGACCGCAAGGCCGCCATCAACTTTGCCCGCGTCGGCGCGCAAAAGCTCTGGGCCGGCACGGTGCATATTCACCCCAACGCCAAGACCGGCGCGCACCACCACGGCCCGCTGGAGAGCGTGATTTACGTGGTCAAAGGCCAGGCGCGCATGCGCTGGGGCAACGCGCTGGAGTTCACCGCCGAGGCCGGGCCGGGCGACTTTATTTATGTGCCGCCCTTTGTGCCCCACCAGGAAATCAATGCCAGCGCCGACGAGGCGCTGGAATGCGTGCTGTGCCGCAGCGACGGCCAGGCCATCGCCGTCAACATGGACATCGAACCGGTGGAAAAACCCGAAACCGTGCTGTGGATCGACCCTACACACCCGCAAGGCGGGGTCTGATTTGCGCGCGCCCCCTAGCCGCGCGCTTGCCAACGTCTTGTGCATGCTGTCCATGCTGGTCTGGGCGCTGGGCTTGCCAGCGGCTGACCTGCTGATTGGCCCGGTGCCCGCCTTGCCGCTCACCGCTGCACGCATGGTGATGGCAGCCCTGTGCCTGCTGCCGCTGTGGTGGTGGATGGACGGCACGCAGGCGCTGCGCGCTGCGCAGTGGGGCAAGGGCGTGTTGGTGGGTGGCGCCGGCATCGGACTGGGTGCATTCATGCTGGTACTCGGCCAAGGCCGCACCAATATGGTGACGGTTGCAGTCATCTCAGCGGCCATGCCGGTGGTGGGCATTGCCATTGAGGTGGCACTGGACGGGCGCAAGATGACGCTGGCCTTGGTGCTCGGTGTCTTGCTCAGCCTGGGCGGCGGTGTGATGGCGCTGGGCGGCGCGGGTGACGGGCTGGGCATGGGCTTGGGCGCGCTGCTGTGCTTTGGCTCTATCGTGCTGTACACGCTGGGCTCACGCATGACGGTCACCTCCTTTCCCACACTCACGCCGCTGGGGCGCACCACCGTCACACTCACGGGCGCGGCCTTGGCCACCAGTGTGGCCGCCGCCGCCAACGTGCTGCTTGGCGGCGCCGGACCCGACTGGAATGTGCTGGGCCTCAAGGAACTCGGGGCGCTTGCGGTATTTGCCATTGGCGGCCTGGCCATCAGCCAGGTGCTGTGGATCATGTCCATTGGCAGCCTGGGCATCGCCATGTCCTCGCTGCACATCAACGCCACACCGTTTTACGTGATGCTCATCCTGTTTGCGCTGGGTGGTGTCTGGGACTGGACGCAGGCACTTGCCGCCGCCGTGGTGGGCTTGGGCGTGCTGATTGCGCAAGGCATCGTGCCGCTGGGTCCGCGCCAGGACGCTGCAGCGTTCCCCAGCAGCCCGTAGTCAGGGCAAGGGCGCGGGCACCAGCTCGCGCCGGCGTTCGCGCCGGGCGATCCACACGGTGGACGCCAAAATCACCAGGGCGCCCAGCACAGTGGTGTGGCTGGGCACATCGGAAAACACCATCCAGCCCATCAGCGCCGCCCACACCAGGTCCAAAAAGCGCAGCGACTGGGTGGCCGAAATATCGGCGGCCCGAAAGCCGCGCGTCAGCAGGTAGTGGCCCAGCGCCCCCATCAGCCCGGCGGCCACAAAGCCCAGCCACTGCCATGGCGTGGGCGTAGTCCAGTGCATGAGGCCCATGGGCAGGCTCAGCACCGTGACCGACAACGCCTGCCACAGCACGATGACGCCGGGCGACTCGGTGCGGGTGAGGCTCTTGGTCATCAAGAACGAGGCGGCAAAGATGGGCGACGAGGCCAGCATGATGAGCGGGTACCAGCCGCCCTGGCCGGTGAGCTTGGGTGCAATCACCACCAGCACCCCGGCAAAGCCAAAGAGTGCGGCCACCCAGCGGTCAGTGCGCATGGTTTCGCCCAAAAACCAGGACGCGCCGATCATGATGAAGATCGGCCCGGTAAAGCCAATGGCGGTGGTGTCGGCCAGCCCCAGGTGCGGCAGCGCGGTAAACCAAAACATCAGCCCCAGCGTGTGCACCGCACCACGCCACAACTGGCCCGATAGATGGACCGGCCAGTAGCTGCGCCAGCCCTGGCGCAACAGCAGCGGCAGCATGATGACCACGCTAAACAGGTAGCGCAAAAACTGCGCCTCAAACGGGTCGATGGACAAGGTGATGGCGCGCACCAAGGTGTTGAGCAAAGTAAACGCCACGCCGCTGAGCGCCACCCAGAACATGCCGCGCCACACCTCGGGCATCAAGTGGCCCTGCATGCGCGCGTGGCGCAACCAGAGCGCCAACCGTGGCGCAGAGAAGGCGGGGGTGGGCGGCAAGGCGCTCAAGGGCACTGGCGCCTTGCTTCTTACTCGCCGACGCGGGCGTCTGAACGCCCCAGCGTCCAGGTCAGGCCCAGTCCCAGCGACGGGCTGCTGTTTTGCAAGTGCAGCGGGCTGGCGGTGTTGGCGCTGAGACCAAAGTAATCCATGCGCGCATAGCCAAACACCCGCACATCGGGGCTCAGGCTCTTGCTGGTGCCCAGACTGGCGCGCGCGCTCATCAAGCCGGACTGCGCCTCAAACGCGGGGCGCGCCGCCGTGGCATAGGCCGAACTTACGCCATAGAAATACTGGTTGATCTGCTGGTCGCCCCAGGTCAGGCCGGCCTTGGCCGTCAGGCTCCAGCCGCCGCCCAGGTTGGCGGCGTCCAGCACCAGCGTGGGTTCAAACACCAGGCCCTGGCTGCGCGTGCCGCCGCTGAATTCAAAGACCTCACGCAAGGGCAGGTCCAAGCCCAAACGCAGCCCAGGGCCCGGGCTGGGCAAGTTGACCTTCAGGCGCGGGCCAAATTCGAGCAAGGTGCCCAGATCGGGCATGCCCTGGCGCACCGCAATGTCGTTGGACGTAGCGGGAAAAGAGCCGCTCACGCCCAGGTCGAGCTCATAGTCCGGGCCCAGGCGCAGGCGCGCATCAACGCCGTCGCGGTCCACGCTCAGGCGCTCGCCGCGGTAAATAAAGTAGGGCAAGACCAGGTTGCGGTTCATGCGCTCGGTCGAGGCGGGGTAGGCCGGCGCCGTGAGCGAGCCGGCAAAAGCACCCACCTCCCACAGCGGCAAGCCGCTGGACTGGGCTTGCGCGCTGCCAAGGCCGGGGCACAGCAGCGCCAGTGCAGCCGCCAAGGGGCGCAGGGTACAGGTCAAAGCGTGGTGCATGGAAAGCCTCGGGCGGTCAGAAATGGGGGAGTCGATGCATTTTCACTGACATAGTGCACCGTTTTACGCCGTTCAATGAAATTGGGCTGCAATTAGCCGAACAACTGGCCGCGCGCCGCGTCGGTAATTGCCACCACGCAGGGGTGGGTGATGCGCCGCTCCACCGAAACTGCAAAAAACTCGTCCACCAACTCCTCGCTGCGGCCCACGCACTGCACGCCAAACTGCGCCAGCGTCTCGGCTTCCATGACGCCCGGCACCATGAACACGCCACGGCCCTGGCGGCCAAAGGCCGTCATCAGGGCGCCGTCGTCAAACTCGCCGACGATGCGCGGCGCAATGCCGTGGCGCGTGAACCAGGCCTCGAGCTGCTGGCGCACCGAGGCTTGGGCGCCCGCAATCAACATCGGCATGCCGTTCAGGCACGCGGGAAACGGCCCCTGCAACTGCGCGGCCAAGTCAGGTGTGGCAAAAAACGCCATGCTGCTGCGTCCCAGTGCGTGGTTGAAGGCGCGCACATTAATGCGCCGCGACATGGGCTCATCGGCGATCACCAGGTCCAGGCGGTTGAGCGCGAGCTGCGACAAAAGATCTGCAAACTTGCCCTCGCTGGCCACCATGCGCACTGGCACGTCCAGGCCCAGGGCCGGTTCGAGCAGCCGGTAGGCCACCGACTTATTCACCGCATCTGCCACCCCGACCCGAAACTCCAGCACCGCCTGGCCGCCGTGCGCCTGGCGAACCGCGGTTTCGAGCTCGCCGCCCAGGGTAAATATCTGGTCGGCGTAGCCCAGCGCCAGCCGACCTGCTTCGGTCAGCTCCATGGTGCGGCCGCTTTTTTGGAACAACTTGCGGCCCAGGTCTTCTTCGAGCAGGCGAATCTGTCCGGACAGGGTTTGCGGCGTGGTGTGCAGTTGCGCGCCCGCACGCATCACGCCGCCCGCCTTGGCGGTAACCCAGAAGTAGTGCAAATGTTTGAAGTTCATGGCGGCGAGGTGAGCAGTGTGTGGGGTAACGAACAAACACTTCGATTTATACGAAGTTAAATTCTCATAAATACGAATTTACGCGAAGAATAAACGCTTTTACATTCGGGCTTCTGGTGGGGCGAGCCCGGTGCTTCGCACTGAGCGACCCCGCTGTGATTTTTGAAGGAGATGAACATGCGACTAAGTACCCGGGGCCGTTTTGCCATCAACGCCATGATCGACCTGGCTTTGCGCCAGCGCCACAGCCCGGTGCCACTGAGCGAACTGGCGCTGCGCCATGGCATTTCGCTTTCGTACCTGGAGCAGGTGTTTGCCAAGTTGCGCCAGCATGGTCTGGTGGAAAGCACGCGCGGGCCCGGTGGCGGCTACACCCTGGGGTTTAGGGGCGACAGCATTTCCGTGGCCGATATCGTGACCGCCATTGAAGGCAGCGCACCGGCTCCCCAAGCCGACGAAGCGCAAGCGGGCGGCCCGACCGATATGACGCAGGCGCTTTGGGAGCAGTTGCACACGGCGCTCATGGCGCACATGCAAACCATCAGCCTGCGCAGCTTGGCGCTGGAGCAGCGGGCCAAGGGCTTTGCGGTGCAAGAACCCAAGGCCAGCAAAAAAGGAATTTTGAAAAGGCCGGCAACCAGCCTGGAACGCCCGAGCGCACCGAACTCGGTGTTCGCGCTGGGCCAATGGCTGCCAGGTCGGACCTGAAGCGGGCTCGCATATTGAATGCGTGATGTGGTGGCGAGAAAACGCCATCACGGCGTGTGAATTTTTTTTGATTTCGCAGTGAAAAAATAGGCGATGGTTTTCGCTAATTTTAGGGGTTTACCCCATTCTTAGTGCGTCCCCGCGTCACTACATTGACGAAGGCCTAGGGCAAATGATTGCCCTTGCTGAGGGCATACCAACACTGCTTTTAATCCACTAAAGAGGAACACCGTGAAAATCAACAGACTCACATCACTTGCTGTCGCTGTCGCAGCGTTCAGTGCAGCTTCGGCTTTTGCGCAAGACGCCAATTTGTCGACGCTGCAGCGCATGGGCAACACTGCCACGAATATGAACATTCCTTCTATCCCCCAAGAAGGAAAGAATGCAGACGCCATTCGCGCCAACCTGAAAAAGGTCAAGTTGCCCGAAGGTTTCAAGATCGACCTGTACGCCGTGGTGCCTGACGCCCGCTATATGGCGGTTGCTCCCTCGACCAACATGCTGTTTGTCGGCACGCGCAAGACCAACGTCTATGCAGTGACCAACCGCAACAACGGCGACGCAGCGACGGAAGTCAAAGCGTTTGCACCTTCCATCAAATTCAGCAACCCCAATGGCGTTTGCTTCACCGCCGACGGCTTCCTGGTCGTTGCCGAATCCAACCGCATCCTGCACTTCC
>CANFNE010000137.1 GCA_947448105.1 Burkholderiales bacterium | reverse complement strand
GTGCCGCTGACCATCTCGGGGTAGGCGGTCATGGCCTCGCCGAGCTGGGCAAAGCTGCTGCCAAACTGCGCGTCTTGGGCGCCACTGGCCAGGCGCGCGTAGCCGTAGGCCAGTTTGGACAGGGGCATGGCGTAGTTGGGCGCCGAGCAGCCGTCAATGCCCATTTTGAGGTCTTGCACGTCCATGCCCACGGCGGCAGCCACGTCACGCGCAATAGCCTGCTGCAGCGGGTGGTCCGGGGCGATGTAGTCGTCCAGGCTCCAGCCCTTTTGCACGCAGTGCGCCACAAAACCGGCGTGCTTGCCGCTGCAGTTGTTGTGGCGTTCATCGTAGTAAATGCCCTCGGGCGCAGTCTTGTCCATCAGCATGTACGTGCCCGGCACGTGGCAGCCGCAGCGCAGCACCTTGTAGTCTTGCCCGGCCTTGGCCAGCATGGACTCGGCCGCTTGCACGTGCATGTCTTCGCCGTTGTGGCTGGCGCACAGCATGGCAACTTCGGGCTGGGTCAGGCCAAACTCTTGCGCGCCGCCCGCTTGCATAAAGGGCAAGGCCTGCAAGGCCTTGAGGGTGGAACGGGTAAAGCCCATCATGTGCGGCTTGCCGACAAAGGCCTGCAATTCGTCACGCGCATTGACCACCGCCAGCGCGCCAAAGTGCACGCATTCGGTCAGGCCGCCACGGCTGAGTTGGATGAGGGGGGCGAAATCGCTGGGGGTCATACAAAGGCTTTCTGGGGGGCTCGGGCTTAAGAAAAAAAGCGCGCTCCCATGGCGGGCGCGTCGCCGCTAGGACAAGCATAACGCCTGCCCCACGCGGGCGCTCTCTATACTGTTTTGGCCCTGTCGCCCGCCTTGGCGCGATGCCTGAACTTCCTTTGCCGCCCTCGGGCCACACCACCATGTTTGAACTGCGCGCCCCCTTGCAAGCCCACATCGCCCACTGCCTGACCCAGGTCGGCGACACGGTGCAGGCCGGACAAGTGCTGTTGGTGTTAGAGGCCATGAAGATGGAACACGAAATCGTGGCGCCGCACGCGGGCGTGGTGCGCGAATGCTTTTTTGTAGCGGGCGAAACGGTGATGCCGGGTGATGTGCTGCTGCTGGTGCAACGCGGGGCTGAGTCACTACCAAGCACTCGTTCTGCCAGCACCAGTGACTTGGCGACCCAGTCGCCAACAAGGGCGACAGGCGCAGGTACAACTGCGCCTGCTGGCGCGCCCTCCTCGGCCGGCGCGCCGCTCCAGCCCTCCAACCCCGCCGCGCCCGCACAAGCGCCCAGCGAAAACCCACCATCCAACCCCAAGGCCAGCGCCCCCGCGCGCCCCGACCTGGCCCGCGTGCAGGCGCGCCACGCCTTCACCCTGGACGCCAACCGCCCCGAGGCCGTGGCCAAGCGCCACGCGCTGGGCCTGCGCACCGCGCGCGAAAACCTGGCCGACCTGTGCGACGCGGGCAGCTTTTCCGAATACGGCGCGCTGGCCGTGGCCGCGCAAAGCCAACGCCGCAGCATGGACGACCTGGTGCGCAACACCCCGGCTGACGGCATGGTCTGCGGCACCGCCACCGTGGGCGGCACGCCCTGCGTGGTGATGGCCTACGACGCCACTGTGCTGGCGGGCACCCAAGGCATGCGCAACCACCAAAAAACCGACCGCATGCTGGGGCTGGCGCTCGCGCACAAGCTGCCCGTGGTCTTGTTTGCCGAAGGTGGCGGCGGCCGACCTGGCGACGTGGACATGCCCATCGTGGCCGGCTTGCACGTAGCCACCTTTGTCAGCTTTGCGCGACTAAACGGCCAGGTGCCGGTGCTGGGCATCACCACCGGGCGCTGCTTTGCCGGCAACGCCGCGCTCTTGGGCTGCTGCGATGTGGTGATCGCCACCCGTGCCAGCAACATCGGCATGGGCGGCCCGGCCATGGTCGAGGGCGGGGGCCTGGGCGTGTTCAAGCCCGAGCAGATTGGCCCAAGCAACGTGCAGCACGCCAATGGTGTGATCGACCTGCTGGTGCAGGACGAGGCGCAGGCCGTGGCTGCGGCCAAACATTACCTGGGCTTTTTTACCGGCGCATCAGCCACCTGGCAGGCGCCCGACGCGCTGGTGCTGCGCGCCGTGGTGCCCGAAAACCGCCTGCGCGTCTACGACAGCCGCGCCGCCTTGCATGGCCTGGCCGACGCGGGCAGCGTGCTGGAGTTGCGCAGCGGCTTTGGCCTTGGCATCCACACCGCGCTGGCGCGCATCGAGGGCCGCGCCGTAGGCGTGCTGGCCAACAACCCGCAGCACCTGGGCGGCGCCATTGACGCCGATGCCGCCGACAAGGCGGCGCGCTTTATGCAACTGTGCAACGCCCATGGCCTGCCGCTGGTCAGCCTGGTGGACACGCCCGGCTTTATGGTCGGGCCCGACACCGAGGCCACCGCACAAGTGCGCCATGTGAGCCGCATGTTTATTGCCGCTGCGCACTTGCGCGTGCCCTATTTGAGCGTGGTCTTGCGCAAGGGCTACGGCCTGGGCGCCATGGCCATGGCGGCCGGGGGCTTTCATGCGCCGCTGTGCACCGTGGCCTGGCCCAGCGCCGAATTTGGCGCCATGGGCTTGGAAGGCGCAGTGCGCCTGGGGTTTAAGAAAGAACTCGAAGCCGTGCCCGAGGGCGCCGAGCGCGACGCCCTGTTTGCCAAGTTGCTGGCCCAACAGGTAGAAAACGGCAGCGCACTGGCCATGGCCAGCAGCCTGGAGATTGACGCGGTAATCGACCCCGCCGACACGCGCGCCTGGCTGGTGCGCGGCTTGGCCGCTGGGCGGGTGGGTGCATTGCGTGGGGCGGCGATCGACACCTGGTAGGGCGCGCCCTGGGGCCTGTGCGCAACGCGTGCTCAGCGCGGCTTCAGTCCGCTTGCGGCAACCGAGTCAGGCAGTCGTCTAGCGCGTCGATAAAGAAGTCCACATGCTCGCGCTGCAGCACCAAGGGCGGGCGGATCTTGAGCACATTGGCGCGCGGGCTGCAGGCGCTGATCAGCACGCCGCGCGCCTTCATGCCGTTGACCACCCGGGTGGTCAAGCCCGCCGCCGGGCGGCTGGGGTCGCCGCCGTGCACCAGCTCCACACCCAAAAACAAGCCAAACTGCCGCACGTCGCCCACGCATTCGTGGCGCTGCGCCAGGGCTTGCAGGCACTGGCCAAAGTACTGGCCCTGCGCGTCGGCGTTTTGCAGCAAGTGTTCGCCCTCCAGCACATCCAAGACCACCATGCCCACGGCGGCGCTCACGGTGTTACCGCCAAAGGTGTTGAAGTAGCGGGTCTCGCGGGCAAAAGCGTCGAGCAGGTCGTGGCGCGCGCACAGGCCGGCCAGCGGGTGGCCGTTGCCCATGGGTTTGCCCAGGGTGGCGATGTCGGGCGCAATGCCGTGGCGCTGGTAGCCCCACATATGCGTGCCGGTGCGGCCAAAGCCGGGTTGCACCTCGTCGGCAATCACCACCATGCCCGCCGCGCGGGCGCGCGCTACGGCGGCGGCCAAAAAGCCAGCGGGTGCGCCATACACACCGTCGCTGGTAAACAAGCTGTCAAACAAAAACGCCGCAGGCCGCACGCCGTCCGCCTGCATGCGCGCCAGTGCCGCGTCCACGCCTGCCGCAAAGGCGGCGCCCACGTCCGTTCCCGCCACGCCATAGGCCCGGGGCGCGGGCACGGTGTAGACCTGCGGCAAGCCGCTGGCGATATTGCCCAAAGAGGGCGAACAGGCCGAGGTGGTTTGCGTCACCCCGTGGTAGGCCCATTCGGTAACGATGACGCCAGTGCCGCCGGTGTGGAACTGCGCCAGGCGCAGCGCCAGGTCATTGGCCTCGCTGCCGGTGCAGGTAAACATGATGCGGTTCAGGCTGGCGTGGTGGGTGGCGAGCAAACGCTCGGAGTAGTCGAGCAACGCTTCGTTCAGGTAGCGGGTGTGGGTGTTGAGCTGCGCGGCCTGGGTTTGCAGCGCGTGCAGCACGTGGGGGTGGCAGTGGCCTAAAGACACCACGTTGTTGTAGGCGTCCAGATACCGCTTGCCCTCGGCGTCCCACACCCACACGCCTTCGCCGCGCACCAGCTCGACCGGGTCTTGGTAAAACAGGCGGTAGGCGGGCCCGAGCAGCGCTTCGCGCCGCTGAATCAGGGCTTGGCGGCGCGCGGGCAGGCCGTGGATCGCGGCGGGGTCAAAGGCGTTGATGGTTTTCATAAGTCCCTCGGCTTGGGCGCGGCGTGCAGATGCTGCAGCAAAGCATGGGTGGCCGCGTCCAGACCTGGCGCCATGAGCGCGCGCAGGCCCGCGCTGGCCACAGCGTGGTTGCGCAAAATGTAGGCGCGGTTCTCAGGAAACCACAGCGCGCGCTGCTCGGTAATGCACAAAGTCATGGCGCAGCGCACTGCGGCAAGCAGGGGCAAGAGCTGCAACTCGCGCTCAGTCAGCGGGTTGGCAGCCTGGTAGCCCAGCGCAAAGTCCAGCATGTTGCCAAGGTGGGGCTGTCCGCTCTCACTCCCCTGGTAGGACATGGCCACCGCCGCATCAAACACGCGCGGGCCGTGCACCATGTCGCCAAAGTCCAGCACGCCGCAGACCTGGCGTGGGTTGGCCGGGTCCACCAGCAGGTTGTAGGGGTTGAAGTCGTTGTGCAGGTACTGCTGCGCCAGCGTGTGCACCAGGGGCTGCAGCTCGAGCACATAGCGGCCAAATACGGCTTCGCTCCAGGCGCGCGACTGCGCGTCGGCAATGGCGGGCAGCCAGGTTTGCAACTCGGGCGTGCGCTGGATGTCCCACCACAAGGCCGGGTTGCCCACCAGCGGATGGTCAAAGGCCGACAGCGCCCGGTCCAGCGCACCCAAGGTCGCGCCAATGGACTGGCGCTGCGCCGCGCTGGCGGGCGCCTCGTGCAGCGGCAGGCCCGGCAAATATGCCAGCATGCGGGCGTAGCACACACCGCCAAGCCCCGGCACAGCCAAGAGCTGCGCGCCACCCTGCCAGCGGTACAGGCGCTGCACCGGCAAGTGCGGCGCGTGCTCGGCCAGGTGCTCGAGCGTGGCGTTTTGCAAGGCCAGTGCAGCCGGGTTTTCTTGGCTGTCGCTGACCTTGAGCACATAGCGCACGGGCGCGGCCTGGTTCCCCTCATGCCCCACGCCCATCTCCACCACATAGTTCAGGTCGCGCTCACCGCTGAGGTGGCGCACCGCACTGGCGTGCGGGGAAAACTGCGCGCGCACCAGCGCCAGCAGTTGCGCAGGGTCGGTGCTTGGGGAGGGGGTGGACACGGCTTGCGAAGGGGAATGGCGAATTGCAAATGAGCATAGCGCATGGACGCACATCGCTGAACTGTCACGCCAACTTCATGAAACCGGAATAAATTGCCTGTTTGTGCTTCTCAGCGGCAGCAAACTTTTGAACACCACTCTTGCATCCCTTTTCCGCAGCGACGGCGGTGTTGTTGGCAGATTAACCCGCGTGTGCGGCGCCGTCTTGGTGGCAGTACTGCTGAGCGCCTGCTCTGCGCGCCAGCTCATCGTTCAGAGTTTGGGCAATGAACTGGCCAGCCAAGGGGCGGCGGTCGAGGAGGACGTCGGCCTGGCGCGCGAGGCCAGCGCTTTCTATTTGAAATTGTCCGAGTCGCTGTTGAACGAGTCGCCCGGCAACCTCAAGCTCGCAGAGGCGGTCTGCGCCGGGCTGAGCCAATACGCCTTTGCCTTTGTCGCCTTTGAAGCGGAGAAAATCGCTGCCAGCGACGCCCAAGCCGCTTACCGCACCAACGAGCGTGCGAAACGCCTGTACCTTCGGGCCCACCGCCATGCGATGCGGGCGCTGGAACTTTCTTCACCGGGCTTCGCGGCAAAGCTGGCACAGCCCAAGCCGGGCCAGTGGCCCGTGCTTTCCAAAGACCAAGTGGGCCTGGCCTACTGGGCGGCTGCCTCGTGGGGGGGCTATATCTCGCTGTCCAAAGATGTGCCGGACGCGGTTGCCGATTTGCCCCTGGCCTACCGCTTGGCGGGCCTGGCCTGGAAGCTGGACCCGCAGCACGACGGCGGCGGCCTGGCCAGCCTGATGGGAAGTTTTGAGGCATCCGTCCCAGGCGGCTCACTCAACCGCGCCGCACAATTTTTCGACGATGCCATCGCCATAGGCGGCGGCAAAAACGCCGGCCCCTTGGTCGCCAAGGCAGAGAACATCGCGCAGGCACAAGGACAGCGCGAGGACTTTGAACTGCTGCTGCGCAAAGCCATGGCAGCGAGCGAACTGCGCCGCGATCTGGCCAATGAAGTGATGCGTGCGCGTGCGCAGTGGCTGCTCCAAACAGCCGATGACTTATTTTGAAACAACGGGTACTTCCATGAATCTGTGTAAACCCTCTCTTCGGCTGGTGCTGTGCGCACTGTCGGTATGGGCCGCCGTGGGCGTCCACACCGCGTGCGCTGCTGCGGACAAGCAATTTCGCATTGGCTCACTGGTGCCCAAAAACTCGCTGTACCACCGCCAACTCATGGACATTGGCGAGGCCTGGCGCGCGGCGCAAGGCGACAACGCGAAATACCTGGTGTATCCGGACGGCAGCCAGGGCGGCGAGGCAGAAATGGCGCGGCGCATGCGCATCGGGCAGTTGCAAGGCGCGCTCTTGTCGGTGGTGGGCCTGCGGGAAATCGAGCCCTCGATTTCGGCCTTGCAAGGGATACCTTTGCTTTTCCGAAGCTGGGACGAGGTGGATTACGTGCGCGAGAAGATGCGCGCGGGCATGGAAAAAAAGTTTCTGGAAAAAGGCTTTGTGGTCTTGGCCTGG
>CANFNE010000136.1 GCA_947448105.1 Burkholderiales bacterium | reverse complement strand
GCGCTGCAAAAAGGCAGCGCCATCTACGGCATGCCGATTTTGGAGGCCTACAAGGCCAAAACCATCATCGTCAACAAACGCTCCATGGCCGCGGGCTATGCCGGTTTGGACAATGAACTGTTCTACATGGACAAAACCATGATGGTCTTTGGTGACGCCAAAAAGGTCGTTGAAGACATGGTCAAGGCCATCGAATAGGGCGCGGTGGAGGCCGCCACATGACCGAAAACGCTTGGGCATCCGCCTACCCGCCGGGAGTACCCACCGAGATTGATCCGGGCCAGTACCTGTCGCTGGTTGCGCTCATGGAAGAAGCGTTTGCCAAGTACGCCGACCGGGTGGCGTACAGCTTTATGGGGACGGATGTCAGCTTTGCCCAAACCGACCGCCAAAGCCTGAGCGTGGCGGCCTATTTGCAGGGCCTGGGCCTGGCCAAGGGGGACCGCGTGGCCATCATGATGCCCAATGTGCCGCAGTACCCGGTGGCGGTGGCGGCCATCTTGCGGGCGGGCTATGTGGTGGTCAACGTCAACCCGCTCTACACCCCGCGCGAGTTGGAGCACCAGCTCAAGGACGCTGGCGCCAAAGCCATCTTCATCTTAGAAAACTTCGCCAGCACTTTGCAAAAGTGCCTTTCGGCAACGCCAGTCAAGCACATTGTGGTGTGCGCCCTGGGCGACCAACTTGGCCTTCTCAAGGGCGCACTGGTGAACTATGTGGTGCGCTCGCGCAAAAAATTGGTGCCGGCCTATGACCTGCCACAGGCGGTGCGCTTTAACGCCGCCGTATCCCGGGGCAGCAAGTCGCCGTTTGCCAAGCCCGCCTTGCACGCCAATGACGTGGCGGTGCTGCAGTACACCGGCGGCACCACCGGCGTCTCCAAAGGCGCGGTGCTGCTGCACCGCAATCTGATTGCCAACGTGCTGCAGTCCGAGGCCTGGAACCAGCCCGTCATGCACGACTTGCCGGCCGACCAGCAGCCCACCAGCGTCTGTGCCTTGCCGCTCTACCATATCTTCGCCTTCACGATTGGCATGATGCTGAGCATGCGCATGGGCGGCAAGCTCGTGCTCATTCCGAACCCGCGCGACATTCCGGCGGTGCTCAAAGAGTTGCAACAGCACACCATCCACAGTTTCCCGGCCGTGAACACCTTGTTCAACGGCTTGGCCAACCATCCCGACTTCAACACCGTGGACTGGAGCCATTTGCGCGTGTCGCTGGGCGGCGGCACGGCGGTGCAAAGCAGCGTAGCCAAGCTCTGGTTCGAGAAAACGGGTTGCCCGATTTGCGAGGGCTACGGCCTGAGTGAAACCTCACCCTCAGTGAGCTGCAACCCGGTAACTTCCACCGCCTTTAGCGGCACCATTGGTGTACCCATTCCCGGCACCTTGATGAAGCTGCTCGACGACGAGGGCAATCTGTGCGCGCCGGGCGAGCGTGGCGAAATCGCCATCAAGGGCCCGCAAGTCATGGCCGGCTACTGGCAGCGCCCGGACGAAACAGCCAAGGTGATGACGGCGGATGGCTACTTCAAGTCGGGCGACATCGGCACCATGGATGAGCGCGGCTATTTCAAAATCGTAGACCGCAAAAAAGACATGATTTTGGTCAGCGGCTTCAACGTATTTCCCACTGAGCTCGAAGACGTGGTGGCCCAACTGGCGGGGGTCATGGAGTGCGCCTGCATCGGCATGCCCGACGACAAGACGGGGGAAGCCGTCAAACTCGTCATCGTCAAAAAAGACCCGGACCTGACCGAAGCCGCAGTGCGCGCCCATTGCCGCGAAAATCTGACCGGCTACAAGCAGCCCAAGGTGGTGGAGTTTCGCGCCGAACTGCCCAAGACGCCGGTGGGCAAGATATTGCGGCGCGAACTGCGCACGGTGTAATTCGCGCCGTTTTGGCGCGGGCCTGACGGCCGCGCTATTTCAACCAGCCGCGCTTGCCGAAGTACCACATGGGCACCAGTGCGCTGCACACCATCAGTGCCACGGTGTAAGGGTAGCTCCAGGCGCCCAGAAATTCGAGCTCGGGAAACTTCAGGTTCATGCCGTACACGCTGGCAATCAGCGTGGGCGGCAGCAGCGCTACGCTGGCCACCGAGAAAATCTTGATGACCTTGTTCTGGTTGATGTTGATGAAACCAACGGTGGCGTCCATCAAGAAGTTAATCTTGTCGAACAGAAACGCGGTGTGCGAATCGAGCGAATCAATGTCGCGCAAAATCTGGCGCGCTTCTTCAAACTGCTCGGCATTGAGCATTTTGGAGCGCATCATGAAACTCACGGCGCGCCGGGTGTCCATCACATTGCGCCGGATGCGCCCGCTCAAATCCTCGTGGCGGGCAATGGCGCCCAGCGCTTCGCCGGCAATCGCGTCGGTGACGTCGCCGGAGAGCACTTTTTTGCTCACTTTTTCGAGCTCATCGTAAATGCCTTCGAGCGTATCGGCGGAATATTCGGCGTCGGCGTCAAACAGCTTGAGTAGCACTTCTTTGGCGTCTTCAATCAGCCCGGGCGCGCGCCGGGCGCGCATGCGCAGCAGGCGAAACACCGGCACGTCTTCGTCGTGGATGGAAAACAGCACGCCCTTGCTTTTGAGGCTGTCGTTGACCAGGTTCAGGATAAAAGCGGCGCGTACCGTGCGCGGTTCGTCCTCGTCGGCAATCAAAAAGTCGCTGCGAATGTGCAACTCGCCGTTGTCTTCGGTATAGAAGCGGGCCGATTCCTCGATGTCCTCGTCCATCGCGTCCTCAGGAATGGACAGGCCGTAGTACTGCTTGATCCAGCGCTTTTCTTCGACGGTGGGGGATTCCAGATCAACCCAAATAGGTTGGAATTTGGAGAGCTCTTCCAGGGACTCGATTTCTTCCTGGAACAGGCGGCCATTGGCCAAAGTAAAGATATTGAGCATAGGCGCGGGTGGCTGAGGTTCGGGGGCCCATCGTGCGATGGGGCGAAGGTGCTGATGCAGCTTTCGAACGACGGGCCAGGAACACCGCAAGCATCCGAAAGCTACCTACTGGGGTAGTTGTCCAAGAAATACGCTCCAAAGTGGGGAAGCGCAAATTATCGCACCCGCGTGTGAAGCAGCACCTCGGGTGCGCAGGGGTGCGAAGCGCTTGCTGCACCGCGGCATGAAAAAGCCTTTGCGTTTGCCGAAAAAGGGGCGCATAGTGGCACTGAGGGCCTGAAAACCCTCGGGTTTTGTGGAAGTGGACCGGCGGCCTGCGGGTTGCCGGGTTTTTATCCTGAGTGCAACTGGAGCCCCATCTATGAATCTGACAATCAGCGGTC
Source organism: Burkholderiales bacterium (assembly GCA_947448105.1). Lineage (GTDB taxonomy): Bacteria > Pseudomonadota > Gammaproteobacteria > Burkholderiales > Burkholderiaceae_C > Allorhodoferax. Next base: position 3,533 of record CANFNE010000136.1, on the reverse strand, counting down.
ACCATCTGGAAGTTACCCCCGCCTTGCGTATGTACGTCACCGAAAAGCTCGACCGCATCACGCGTCACTTTGACCAAGTGGTTGACGTCAAGGTACTGCTCAGTATCGAAAACCAGAAGGAAAAAGAACGCCGCCAGCGCGCCGAATGCAATATCCACGTCAAGGGCAACGACCTGTTTGCCGAAAGTGCGCACGCGGACCTGTACGCCGCCGTCGACGACTTGGTGGACAAGCTAGACCGCCAGGTGGTACGCCACAAGGGCCGCATTCAAGACCACCACCATGAGGCGCCCAAGCGCCTGATGTAATTGCCGTCCCACCTGATCCAAAGCCAAGCCCGCCGCATCAAACGGCGGGTTTTTTTATGTGCATAATCCGCACACCTTATGACCCGCCTCGCCTCATTACTGCCCCCGCCGCACGTGCTTGCCCAGGTGGACGTCACCAGCAAAAAGCGCGCGTTTGAAGAAGCCGGCCTGCTGTTTGAGAGCCTGCACGGCCTGAGCCGCGCACTGGTCACCGATAGCTTGTTTTCACGTGAACGGCTGGGTTCGACGGGGCTGGGCCATGGCGTGGCCATTCCCCACGGGCGTATCAAGGGTCTAAAGGCGCCCATGGCTGCGGCCTTCCAGCTGCTCAAGCCTATTGGTTTTGACGCGCCTGACGACCAGGCTGTCAGCCTGCTGATCTTTTTGCTCGTGCCCGAGGCGGCCACCCAAAAACACCTCGAAATCTTGTCGGAAATCGCCGAGTTGCTGAGCGACGCCGGCATGCGCCAGCGCCTGGCCACGACCACGGACGCAGTCGAGCTGCACGGCCTGCTGACCAACTGGCGCTCCACGCAGCTGCACTGAACTCGGCCCACCGGCCCCTTTAAAAGGCGCTTTGCCCCGTGAAACCCAATGCCATCAGTGCCGACGTCCTGTTCGAGGCCTTTCGCTCCTATCTGCATTGGGAGTGGGTTGCAGGATTAGGCGCCTCGGAGCGCCGTTTTGACGAAGTGGCCGTGCGCGCCGCCCGCTCGGGCGCCGATTTGGTGGGCTACCTCAATTACATCCATCCCTACCGCGTGCAAATTTTGGGGGAGCGCGAAATCGCCTACCTCACCAACTCCACGGCCGAAGACTGCGCGCGGCGCACCTCGCGCATCGTGACGCTGGAGCCGCCGGTGATCGTGCTGGCCGACGGCCAGCAAGCGCCCGAGGCGCTGATTTCCATGTGCGAACGCGCACAAATTCCGATGTTTGCGGCCCAGGGCTCGTCGGCCTTCGTCATTGACGTGCTGCGCGCCTATTTGTCCAAGCACTTTGCCGACCGGGTGTCCATGCATGGCGTGTTCATGGATATTTTGGGTCTGGGCGTGTTGATCACCGGCGAATCGGGCCTGGGCAAGAGCGAGCTCGGGCTGGAGTTGATCTCGCGCGGCAACGGCCTGGTGGCCGATGACGCGGTGGACTTGTACCGCATCAACCAGACCACGATTGAGGGCCGCTGCCCCGACCTGCTGCAAAACCTGCTCGAAGTGCGCGGCATTGGCCTGCTCGATATCCGCGCCATCTTTGGTGAAACCGCCGTGCGCCGCAAGATGCGGCTCAAGCTCATCGTTCACCTGGTGCGCCGCGAGACGCTGGAGCGCGACTACGAGCGCATGCCTTTTGAGCCGCTGACCCAGGACGTGGCCGGCATTCCGGTGCGCAAGGTGGTGATTCAGGTGGTGGCCGGGCGCAATATTGCGGTGCTGGTGGAGGCTGCCGTGCGCAACACGATTTTGCAGTTGCGCGGCATCGACACCTACCAAGATTTTGTGGACCGCCAGCGCCGGGCGATGGAGCAGGCCGGCTAGGCGCGGATTCAGGTGTAGCGCTTGCTGCGCAGGTTTTGCCGCATTTCGCTCAAAAGCGGGCCTAAGGTGGCGCTGCCGATGCGCAAAGCCACGGCGGTGGCCAAAATATCCAAAATCATGAGGTGCATCAGGCGCGAGACCATGGGGCTGTATTTGTCAAAGCCCTCCGGGTGGTCGGCGCTCAGGTGAATATGGCCGGCGCTGGCCAGGGGCGAGCCGCTGGCGGTAATCACGATGGTGGTGGCACCGTTCTTGCGCGCAATGTCGCAGGCGTCCATCAGGTCGCGGGTGCGCCCGGAGTTGCTGATCACCACCACGCAGTCGCCCGCTCGCATGACCGATGCGCTCATCACCTGCATGTGGCCGTCGCTGTAGGCGGTGGTGTTGACGCCCAGGCGGAAAAACTTGTGCTGCCCGTCCTGGGCCACGATGCCGGAGTTGCCCACACCAAAAAACTGGATTTGCCGTCCGGCCTTGTAGGCTTCCACCAGCGCCACCACCGCGCGCTCCATGGCCATGGTGCTGGCTTCGTTGCGGTATTTCAGCAAGGCCGCCACCGTGTTGTCGATGACTTTGACCATCACGTCGCCAATCTTGTCGTCCACGTCCACGCTGCGGTGGATAAAAGGCACGCCTTCGTTCACCGTGCCTGCGAGCTTGAGTTTGAAGTCCGCCAGGCCGTCATAGCCCACGCTACGGCAAAAGCGCACCACCGTGGGTTTGCTCACGTGCGAGCGGTCCGCCAACTCGCTGACCGGCAGCTTGGCAAAGGCGCGGGGGTCGGCCAGGCACAGGCGGCCCACGCGTTGTTCGGCGGGTGCCAGGGACGGCAGGGCGGCTTTGATTCGGTCGAGCATGGCAGGCCTTGTGGTTGGGGTGGCGCGGGGGATTAAGACTCTTCGTCCCAGCAAAAGCCGTCGCGCGCAATCATGGCGCTCGACGCGCTGGGGCCCCAGGTGCCCGCAGCGTAGGGGCGCGGCCCCTGGGCGTCGGCGGCCCAGTGTTTGATCAGCGGCTCGACCCAGCGCCAGGCCTCTTCTTGTTCGTCGCTGCGCACAAACAGGTTCAGGCGGCCGTCAATGACGTCGAGCAGCAGACGCTCATAGGCGCCTACACGCTCCGAGCCAAAGCGCTTGTCAAAGTCCAGGTCCAGCTGCACCGGCACCAGGGTTTGCGCGGCGCTGGTGCGGGCCTTGCGGTTGTTTTGGCCTTGGGCAAACAGGTGCAACTCCAGCCCGTCTTTGGGCTGCAGGTTGATGACGAGCTGGTTGCCGGTCTGGCTATTCGATTGGAAGATGGCGTGTGGCGTGGGCCGAAAGTTCACCACAATGCGCGCATCGCGCCCGGCTAAGCGCTTGCCGGTGCGGATATAGAAAGGCACGCCGGCCCAGCGCCAGTTGGCGATTTCGGTGCGCAGGGCGACAAAGGTCTCGGTGTTGCTGTGGGGATTGACGCCCGTCTCATCACGGTAAGCAGGTACGGCTTGGCCTGCGCTGCTGCCGCTGGCGTACTGGCCGCGCACCACGTCGCTGACCAGGGTCTCGGCGGTCCAGGGTTTGAGCGAGCGCAGCACCTTGAGCTTTTCGTCGCGGATGGCGTCGGCATGGGCGTTGATGGGCGGCTCCATGCCAATGGCGCACAGCAGTTGCAGCGCGTGGTTTTGCACCATGTCGCGCAGCGCGCCGGTGGT
>CANFNE010000135.1 GCA_947448105.1 Burkholderiales bacterium | reverse complement strand
TCGTGGCCTTGCTGCTGGAGCAAATAGGCAGTCACCGCCGAATCCACGCCGCCGCTCAGGCCCACCACGATGCGTTGTTTTTTTCCGGTCGGGGCGGCGGGCTGGTTCATGCGCCGATTTTAGGCCGCGGCCTGCACCCGCCCGCCATCGCGAGGAGCGCAGCGACGTGGCGAGCCATTGGGCCCATGGATTGCCGCGCTTCGCTCGCAATGACGAGCCAACTTCCGTCATCGCGAGGAGCGCAGCGTCAGCGCATCAGCGCATCAGCGCATCAGCGCATCAGCGGAGGATTAACGGCCCCGGTAGATGCTGGCGTCGGTGGTCACCAGATCCAGCGGGTAGCGCTTGCCCGCCAGGTAGTCTTCCATGCACTGCACCACCAGCGGGCTGCGGTGCAGCGCGTGGCTGGCGCGGATCTCGTCGGCACTGAGCCACAGCGTGCGCACGATGCCGTAATCCAGCCGGCGCCCGCGCTCCAGGGCACCGAGGTGGCCGCAAAAGGCAAAGCGCAGGTAGGTGATGTCTTCGCCCCTGGGCCGCGACGCGGTGGGCGGACGCTCAAAGCGCGACAGGTAGACGCCCACCAGCGCACTGGGTGTGAAGGCGAAGGCGGTTTCTTCGAGGGTTTCGCGGGCGCAGGCCTCTTGGGGCGACTCACCGGGGTCCATATGACCCGCCGGGTTGTTCAGACGCAGGCCTTCGGGCGTGTGCTCTTCGACCAGCAGGAATTTGCCTTGGTGCTCGATCACGGCGGCCACCGTGGCGCTGGGCCTCCAGCGGGGCGCGGCCATCAGCTACTCACCGCCTGCGGGCCTTCGGCGGCGCGCTCGGCGTATTTGTTAAAGCGCCAGGCGCTGGACGCCAGCGTGATGCGCCGCCAGGTGCCACGCTTCTCGGCGGGCGACATTTGCGGCCAGTGCTGCACTTCAAAGAAGCTGCGGCCACAGCCCTTGCATTCCTCGTCGCCCTGGCTGGTGGAGCAAATGGCAATGCACGGCGTGTCGGGCGTGCTGGCGTACCAGTCCGTCCAGGCGGCATGGGCCTTGGCCGGCATGCTCGTCTCGTCGGCCTCGGTTTCGTGGTGGTAGACCAAAAGCGCATACACCTCGGCCAGCGCGCGGGTGGCGGCGGGCAGCGCCACGCCGTCGGGCGATGGCTCTTTGGCGCGCCAGTAATTGATGGCCGATTCGATATCGGTGATGTGAATGCCTGCCATGGAGCCTTTGGTAAAGAGGCGCGATGATAGCGGGGACAAGGCGGCACAGCCGCGTCTGGGGGCTATCTAGCGAGGCGCATCAATCCCGGCCTCGTACCAGCCCTTAGACCCATTGACCACCCGCACCACCAGCAGCATCACCGGTACTTCGATCAGCACACCCACCACGGTGGCCAGGGCGGCGCCGGACTGCAGGCCAAACAGGCTGATGGCCGCAGCCACCGCCAGCTCAAAGAAGTTGGACGCGCCAATCAGCGCTGACGGACCGGCCACGTTGTGCGCTTCGCCCAACGACCGGTTCAGACCGTAGGCCAGCGCCGCGTTGAACACCACCTGCATCAGGATGGGCACCGCCAAGAGCGCTATCACCAGCGGCTGCTGCACAATGGCTTGGCCCTGAAACGCAAACAAGAGGACCAGTGTGGCCAGCAAGGCGGCAATCGACCAGGGGCCCATGCGCTGCATGGCGGCGTCAAAGGCGACCGGGCCGCGCGCCAGCAAGCGCCGGCGCAGCCACTGCGCCAGCAGTACGGGAATGACGATGTACAGACCCACCGAAGTGAGCAACGTGTCCCACGGCACCACGATGGCCGACATGCCCAGCAACAAACCCACCAGCGGCGCAAACGCCACCACCATGATGCTGTCGTTCAGGGCCACCTGCGTCAGGGTAAACAGCGGGTCGCCGCCGGTCAGGCGGCTCCAGACAAACACCATAGCGGTGCAGGGGGCGGCGGCCAGCAGAATCAGGCCCGCGATATAGCTGTCGAGTTGGTCAGGCGGCAGCAGCGGCGCAAACCAGTGGCGGATAAACACCCAGCCCAAAAACGCCATCGAAAACGGCTTGACGAGCCAGTTCACCAACAAGGTCACACCAATGCCGCGCACATGGCGGCGCACCTGGCCCATCGCTGAGAAATCGACCTTAACCAACATCGGAATCACCATCACCCAAATCAGCAAGCCCACGGGCAAGTTGACCTGGGCCACTTCCATCTGGCCAATGGCCTGGAACACGCCGTTGAAAAGCTGGCCCAGCGCAATACCGGCCACGATGCACAGCAGCACCCAGACACTCAGGTAGCGTTCAAACAGACTCATGGGCGCAGGCGCAACAACAGGCGTGGTTTGCATGGCGGCGACTTTCAGGCGTGGGCCAGCGCGCGGGCGCTGGTTTGCAACAGGGCAGCGTGCAGCTTGTCGTCGGGCAGGCTGATAAAGAGTTCCAGGCGGCGTTTCATGGCCAGCAGGGTTTGGCGAAAGGCCTCACGCTTGTGTTCCTCACCCAGGTCGCCTTCGGACGGGTCGGCATACGACCAGTGCGCCGTGGCCGGGTGCCCGGGCCAGACCGGGCAGACCTCGCCTGCGGCGTTGTCGCACACGGTGATGATCAGGTCCATCTGCGGCGCCTGCGCATCGGCAAACGCGTCCCAGCTTTTGCTGTGCAAGCCAGCAACGTCAATACCGGCGTGGCGCAGCACGTCCAATCCCAGCGGGTGGGGTTGCTGGTTGGCGCGCGGACTGCTGCCCGCCGAATACGCCCGAAAGCGCGCGCCGCCCAGGTGGTTCAACAAGGCCTCGGCAAGAATGCTGCGGGCGGAGTTGTGGGTGCAAAGAAACAGCACGTTCAGCGGTTTGGTAGTCATGGTGTTGAAGGATTGGGGTGGAAAGGGAGTGCGGATGGGCGCTGCTGACGCAATGGCTTTGCGACCTCAGGCCGCCGCGCAAGACACCGACGGGCGCAACTCGCAGGGCGCGCCCTGGCAGCAGTTTTGCGTCAGATAGGCCAGCACCGCGTTCATGCGGTCAAACTGCGCGCGGTAAATCAGGTTGCGGCCTATGCGCTCGGTGGCCACCAGGTCGGCGTGCACCAGTTCTTTGAGGTGAAACGACAGGGTGTTGGGCGCCACGCCCAGTTGCTCGGACAAGGCGCCCGGGGTTGCGCCCTGCGCACCGGCCACGACCAGCGCGCGAAACACCTGCAGCCGGGTGGGCTGCGCCAGCGCAGCGAGCGCCAGAACAATTGAATTTATTTCCATATTTCAATTGTAGTTGAATTATTGACCTCTACGCCGCACCCGCATCTGCGCAACCCCCTAAGGCTGAAAAGGCCAATGGTCCAACTTTTACCATTGCGCGCTTTGCGATCCCTTGCCCTTAGAAAGTTCCCCGCTTATGGACATGTTTTCAACCCCCTGGTGGTCCGCGCTGTTGGCCATTGTGCTGATCGACCTGGTACTCGCGGGCGACAACGCCATCGTCATCGCCCTGGCCGCGCGCAATCTGCCGCCCGCGCTCAAGCGCAAGGCCATTGTCTGGGGCACCGTGGGCGCGATCGTGGTGCGCTCGGCCATGACGGTGGGCGTGGTCTGGCTCTTGAAAATTCCGGGGCTGATGCTCGCAGGCGGCCTGGGCCTGGTGTGGATTGCCTACAAGCTATTGGCCGACCAGAGCGACAGTGAAGACCACGGCGAAAGCGCCACCACCTTTTGGGGCGCCATGAAAACCATCATCGTGGCCGACGCTCTGATGGGTGTGGACAACGTGCTGGGGGTGGCTGGTGCGGCGCATGGCGCGTTTGACCTGGTCATCATCGGCCTGCTGCTGAGCGTGCCCATCGTGGTGCTGGGCAGCAGCGTGGTGCTCAAGCTGGTCGAGCGCTTTCCCGCCATCATTGCCCTGGGCGCTGCGGTGCTGGCGTTTACGGCGGCGCAAATGCTGGTGTCCGAACCCCTGCTGGCCGACTACCTGGGCAAGGCCACAACCGGCCTCACGCAAGAGCAGCAGTTTGCGCGCTGGGGCATTTACATCGTCACCGTGGCTGGCGTGCTGCTGGCAGGGCGCTGGCGCCAAGGCCAGGCCACTGGCACGCAAGCCTGATCTGTATCAAGGCCGCAGCAGTCGGCGCCCTGGTCCGGCGCACCCGACCGGGGGGCGCGCGCTATCCTATTGGCCTATGAAACTTCTTAGCAAATGGCTGCTCAACGCGGCCGCACTTTTGGCCATTGCGCAGCTCTACAACGGCGTACACATCAGCAGTTTTGGCGAAGCCATGCTGGCTGCGCTGGTGGTGGGGCTGTTCAATGCGCTGCTGCGCCCGATTTTGGTGGTGCTGACCTTTCCGGTCACGGTGCTGTCTTTGGGGATGTTCTTGTTTGTCATCAACGCGCTGATGTTCTGGAGCGCGGCCAGTGTGCTGGACGGTTTTCATGTGGACGGCTTTGGCGCGGCGCTCTGGGGCTCGCTCATGTACACCGCCCTTGGCATGGTGATCAACCTAGCGCTGGAGCGCTTGTTCCCGCAGTAGCTGGGTTACTTCGCGGGTGCGGGTGTCGACGATGGCTGCTTCCAGGTGGTCGGGGCCCATGGCGCCCCATTGGCCGGCGCGCACCAGGTCTTGGGCGGCGCGCAGGCGCGCCAGCGCGGCGGGCCAGTCTTGTTCCAGCCCGTCGGCCTGCGCCTGGACGCGCACTGCGGCCACATTGCGGCCCTGGACCTCGTACACGCTGGCCAAAAGGCGCCAGGCCAGCGCGTCGCGCGGGTGCGTGACCACCCATGCGCGCAGACGCTCAGCGGCCTGGTTTTGGGACTGCGCCCTGCCGGTCTGAATCTGCGCTTGCGACAGCAGCGCCAGCTCGGCCCGGCCCAGATCGGCGGCGGGTTTGGCCGCGCTGCTGGCCAACAAGCCCTCAGCGCGCGCGGCATCGCCCTGGCCTAGCGCCAACTCGGCTTCGAGCAAGCGGGCCAAACGGCCGTCGGCACCGGCTTGCGCCAGCAACTGCCGCAGTTGCGTGCACAGGGATTGGGCTGCGCCATAGTCGCGCAGCTTGAACGCAGCCAGCGACGCGCCATACAAGGTCGCCGCCTGTTGGGCTACAGGCCTGGCGGCCAAGACAGCGGGCTGCACATCGGCCTGCCACAAACGCAAGGCGTCCACCCCGCCGTTGGACAGCACGCGGGCGCGCGCGGCCACGAGTTGCGGTTCGAAATCGGGTTTTTGTCCCGCCGCTGCGGGGCTCAAAGCAGCGCCTCCGAGCGCGCCAATGCGGTTTTGCATGTCCGAGATGCGCTCGGTGGTCAACGGGTGGGTGCGCAGGTAAGGAAAGCCGCCGCTGTCATTTAGGCGGTTGGCCTGCTGCAGTTTTTCGAACATACCGACAAAGCCCTGGGGCGCAAAGCCGGCCTGCGTCATCACGCCAAAGCCGATGCGGTCGGCCTCGCGCTCCATGTCGCGCGAGAAGTTGAGCTGGCTTTGCGCTGCTGCGGCCTGACCGCCCGTAATCAAGGCGCTGGAGGCCTGGCCGTTGGACGTGCTTTTGCTGGCCGCCAGCACGCCCAAAATCATGGCGCCCATCATCCAGGGCGCCTGCGCGCTTTGGTGCGCCATATTGCGGGCGATGTGGCGCTGCGTCACGTGGCTGAGCTCATGGCCGAGCACCGAGGCGAGTTCGTCGCGGTTGCTCACCACGCCCACCAGCCCCAGGTGCACACCAAAGTAGCCCCCGGGCAGGGCAAAAGCGTTGACCGAGCGGTCGCGTCCGAGCAGCAGTTCCCAGGCAAAGGCGTCGGCAATTTCTGGCGGCATCTCGCCGCGCGCCTTGGAGGCCGCCAGCAGCGGCTGCCACAGGCTTTGCAAATACTCCATGGTGACCGGGTCGTCCACGTAGTCGCTGTCGCGGTACAGGCTGCGCGCGATGCTGTCGCCCAGACGGCGCTCGGCCGCAGGCGACATTTCGGTGCCGTCGCCCAGGTGGGGCAAGGTGTTGGCAGGAACGGCTTCGACCGGCGGCAGGGCTTGCGCCTGCAGCGGGACAGCCGCCCAGGCCAGCGCCAGTGCCAGTGCGCCCACGAGGCGCCGCACGGGCGCGCCGCGCATCTTTGGCGCGCGTTTGGGCTTGTGGTGGTCCGTGGGTGTCATGCCCGAATGATGCACTTGATTGGTGAAGCCCTGGTAAACGCGCGCTTTACTGCAGGCCGCCTACGCCACGCGGGCTGGTCTGGCACACGGGGCGCGGCGCGGGCTCGCAAGGGCGCCGCCGTATGATGGCCGCCAGGTTTTGGCTGGCGGCACGCCCAACGCAGCCGTGTCGCACAGCCCTTGCCAGCCCCCATTTTTCTCATTTTTTCCCCACTTTTCCCATGAACCAACTCACCCACTTCGACGCCCAAGGCCTGGCCCACATGGTGGACGTCGCCGACAAGGCCAGCACCAAGCGCATCGCCATAGCCACCGGCCGCATTGAAATGCTGGCCAGCACACGCGCCCTGATCGAGGGCGGCACGGCCAAAAAAGGCGACGTACTGGGCGTGGCCCGTATAGCCGCCATCATGGCGGCCAAAAAAACCAGCGAACTCATCCCCCTGTGCCACCCGCTAGCGCTCACCCGCGTGGCGGTGGAATTTGCCATCGCCCACATGGATGCCGACGGCTTTGACGGCGTGCACTGCACCGCCGCCGCCGAAACCGTCGGCCCCACCGGTGTGGAAATGGAAGCGCTCACCGCCGTGCAAGTCGGCCTCCTCACGATTTATGACATGTGCAAAGCGGTGGACCGGGGCATGGCCATGCACGGAATTACCCTGCGGGAAAAGCATGGGGGTAAAAGCGGGAGCTTTGTGAACGCCTTGTAGGTTCTTG
>CANFNE010000134.1 GCA_947448105.1 Burkholderiales bacterium | reverse complement strand
GCGGACGACTGGCCCAGACCGATTTCGGTGAGTTGCGCCACGGCTTCGTAGGTGAGCGTGCCGGAGCGGCTGACCACGCCAATGCGGCCCTTGCGGTGGATGTGGCCGGGCATGATGCCGATCTTGATCTCGTCAGGCGTGATCAGGCCGGGGCAGTTGGGCCCGAGCAAGAGCGTTTTTTTGCCGCCGGCGGCTTCTTTGGCGCGCATGCGGTTGCGCACTTCGAGCATGTCTTTGACGGGAATGCCTTCGGTAATGCAGATGGCCAGGTCCAGGTCGGCTTCCACAGCCTCCCAGATGGCGGCAGCAGCACCGGCTGGCGGCACGTAGATGACGGACACGGTGGCACCCGTATCGGCAGCGGCTTCTTTGACCGAGGCGTAGATCGGGATGTTGAAGATCGACTCGCCGGCTTTTTTGGGGTTCACACCGGCCACAAAGCATTCTTTGCCGTTGGCGTATTCCTGGCACTTTTCGGTGTGGAACTGGCCGGTCTTGCCAGTAATGCCTTGGGTGATGACGCGGGTGTCTTTGTTGATAAAGATGGACATGGCTTGGTTCTTTCGTCTTTAGGCGTGGGCGCTGACAGCGGCAACCACTTTTTGGGCGGCATCGGCCATGGTGTCGGCACTGATGATGGGCAGGCCCGAGTCGGCCAGCATTTGCTTGCCCATCTCTTCGTTGGTGCCCTTCATGCGCACCACCAAAGGCACGGACAAGTTCACTGCCTTGCAGGCCACGATGATGCCGGTGGCAATCGTGTCGCACTTCATGATGCCGCCAAAGATGTTGACCAAAATGGCCTTGACCTTGGGGTTTTTGAGCATGATTTTGAAGGCTTCGGTCACCTTCTCGGGGGTGGCACCGCCGCCCACGTCCAGGAAGTTGGCGGGCTCTGCGCCAAACAGCTTGATGGTGTCCATGGTGGCCATGGCCAGGCCCGCGCCGTTGACCAGACAACCAATGTTGCCGTCCAGGCTGATGTAGGCCAGGTCAAACTTGGAAGCCTCGACTTCGGCGGGGTCTTCTTCGTCCAGATCGCGGTAGGCCACGATTTCGGGGTGGCGGAACAGGGCGTTGGCGTCAAAGTTGAACTTGGCGTCCAGGGCTTTGATGTTGCCGTTGCCTTCCAAGATCAGGGGGTTGATCTCGACCAGGCTGGCGTCGGTGTCCATGTAGATTTTGTACAGCTTTTGCAGCACGTCCACGGCTTGCGCGGTAGATGTTGCGGGCACGCCAATGGCGTCGGACAGCTTCTTGGCTTGCGCGTCGGTCAGGCCCAGGGCCGGGTCGACGATTTCGGTCATGATTTTCTCGGGCGTGTCGTGGGCCACGCCTTCAATGTCCATGCCACCCTCAGAGGACACGATCATGGCCACGCGCTGGCTGGCGCGGTCGGTCACGGCGGACACGTAGTATTCTTTTTTGATGTCGGCGCCGTCTTCAATCAAGAGGCGACGCACTTTCTGGCCCTCGGGCCCGGTTTGGTGGGTCACGAGCTGCATGCCCAGGATTTCGGTGGCCAGCGCTTTGACTTCGTCAATCGAGCGCGCCAGCTTGACGCCGCCACCCTTGCCGCGACCGCCGGCATGGATTTGCGCCTTGACCACCCACACCGGGCCGCCGAGTTTTTGCGCGGCTTCCACAGCCTCTTGCACGGTAAACGCGGGGATGCCGCGGGGTACGGGCACGCCCGCATTGCGCAAGATTTCCTTGCCTTGGTATTCGTGGATCTTCATGACTTCTCTCTTTGCGACGGAACTGTTGTAGGCCGGGCCAGGTCGGCACGGAGCGGCCAAATGTGGCCCAGGGCGCTTAACCGGAGAACTGTATCATGGTGCGGTGCACCAAACTTGCCCCGTTCTTACGGGGGAGACAAGGGTTTTTTCGATCCAAACAGCCTAAAAAATGGCGCGGTTTTGTTATCCATTCAAAGACCATTTTTTCCATGAAAAAGATTTTTATTGACGGCGAAGCCGGCACCACGGGCCTGCAAATCCGCGAGCGCCTGAGCACCATGGCCGGACTTGAATTGCTGCGCATTGACCCCGCGCTGCGCAAAGACGCCCACGCCAAACGCGCGCTCTTGGCCCAGGCCGACGTGGTCATTTTGTGCCTGCACGACGACGCGGCCATCGAGTCGGTCGCCATGGTGGACGCCCTGGCGCGCGAGACTGGCAAAGCGGGCCCGCGCATCATTGACGCGTCCACCGCGCACCGCACGGCGCCGGGCTGGGTTTACGGCTTTGCCGAACTCTGCGCCGGCCAGGCCGATCGCATCGCCAGCGCCCAGCGCGTGGCCAATCCCGGCTGCTACGCCACCGGCGCCATTGCGCTCTTGCGCCCACTGATCGACGCAGGGCTGATTCCGGCCGACTTTGCTGTATGTCTGCCTGCGGTCAGCGGCTACTCCGGCGGCGGCCGGCCCATGATGGAGGCCTATGAAGCAGGCACCGCACCGGCGCTGGAGCTCTACGCGCTGGGCCTCAAGCACAAACACATTCCCGAAATCATGCATTGCACGGGCCTGATGCGCCGCCCCTTGTTTGTGCCGTCAGTGGCCAACTTTGCCCAAGGCATGCTGGTGCAACTGCCCTTGCACCTGGACCAGTTGCCTGGCCAACCCAGCGCCCAAGACCTGGAAGCCGCGCTGCGCGCGCATTACAACGGCAGCCGCTATGTCACCGTCGAGCCCGCCACGCCCGACAACAAGCTTGACGCCGTAGCCCTGGCCGGTACCAACCAGATGGAACTGCGCGTGTTTGCCAACGACGCGCAAGCCGACGGCTTCGCCCACGCCCTGCTGGTAGCCCGCCTGGACAACCTGGGCAAAGGCGCCAGCGGCGCGGCGGTGCAGAATTTGGAGTTGATGCTGGAGATGTGAGGGGTTGGCGCGCGACTGGCTAGGGGCTTGCGGTTCAGGAAATAAAGTTCTTTCCTACGTCGCCTGCAAGTCATTGCTTTGGCGAAATATGCCTGGCCAAATCCATGCGGTCATGAAGGATTCGCAGGACCTCAATAGTTTGTGCCTCCAGCACCCTGAACACCAAAACGTGGCTGGCCTTGCGTTTGGATCTTGCTGCATGCAAGGTAAAAATGCCGGAGCCAATTTCTTCGCGCTCTTTGACACCAATGGCCATTGGGCCTTTTTCACGCAGGGCATCAAGGGCCGACGCTAAAGTTTCCGCATACGCCTCGGCCTGAAGTGGACCGAAGTCTTGAGCGCTGCGTTGGATGACTTCCAGATAGTCGCGTTCCGACACTGCTACGAGTCGCACCGTCCATGGGCGTGTCATGCGCTAGCAATCGCCTTCTTCGCAAGCGATTTCAGGTGTTGGGTGAGTGATTCGGAAGAATTGAAATCGGTATACCGGCCTGCCGCACTGTCAACCAATCCGACTTGGACCGCAGCTTGAAGCGCCTGAAGGCGCAAGGCATCCTCGGACTCGCGTGTCTCAATTAGACGCAAGCCCTCGCGTAAGACTTCGCTTGCGTTTTGGTACCGGCCACCGGCGACCAAGCCTTCAACCAGAGCAGCTTGGTGCTCGGTAAGTACAACGTTGCGTGTTGGCATTACAGCCCTCCGAAGTTTATGAATGGCATAGTATGCCAATTTATCCCTCATCCGCATCAAACGCCCCCGACACCACGCGCGCAATCGCCTCGCCGCCAAAGCCCCGGCTCGCTAGAAAGCGCACCTGCTTGGCGCGATCAGTTGGGTTGGTGGCGGGCGTGCCAAACTTTTTGCGCCAGACGGCGAAGGCGCGCTCGGGTTCGGTAGCTTTGAGGTCGGTCACGGCTTGGGCTACCGCGTCGGGCGCCAGGCCTTTGGATTGCAGCTCATGCTTGATGCGGGCGGTGCCGAGTTTGGCGCTGCGCCGGTGCAGCACCGAGGCGACCACACGGTCTTCGTTGATGAAGTCTTTGGCCGCCAACGCATCCAGCACCTTGGCCAGCGCGCCGGGGGTTTCTTCATATTGCGCAAGCTTGCGCTCCAGCTCGGCGCGCGAATGCTCGCGGGCGCTAAGCAAGCGCAGCGCGCGGCCGGTGAGCGACAGGGGGGTGCTTGTTGCCATAAGAAGAAGGGTGAATGGACTAAACCGACAAGACCATTGGGGCTTTTGGCGTAGCGCCGCGACGCGCGGGCGCCAGTGCCTGAGACGGCGACACCCGCACGGGGCCGCCGCCATGGCGGCACCCGCGCTGGGCGGCTTTAGACCGCGTCGGCCTTTTTGTCGGCTTTTTTGGCCTTGGTTTTGTCGGCTTCGGCCACCGGCATCAGGGCGATGCCAAGGGACTCGCGCACCTTGTTTTCGATTTCGGTCGAGAGCGCGGGGTTTTCACGCAAGAACTCACGCGCGTTGTCGCGGCCCTGGCCGATTTTTTCGCCCTGGTAGGCGTACCAGGCGCCGGATTTTTCAATGATGTGGGCGTTCACGCCCATGTCGATGATCTCGCCGTGGCGGCTGATGCCTTCGCCAAACAGAATGTCAAATTCTGCGGTCTTGAAGGGCGAGGCCACCTTGTTTTTGACCACTTTGACCTTGGTCTCGTTGCCGATGGCTTCGTCACCTTTCTTGATCGTGCCGGTGCGGCGGATGTCCAGGCGCACCGAGGCGTAGAACTTGAGCGCGTTGCCGCCGGTGGTGGTCTCAGGCGAACCAAACATCACGCCGATCTTCATGCGAATCTGGTTGATGAAGATGACCATGCAGTTGGTCTTTTTGATGTGCGCAGTGAGCTTGCGCAGGGCCTGGCTCATCAGGCGGGCTTGCAAGCCGGGCAGGCTGTCGCCCATTTCGCCCTCTAACTCGGCCTTGGGGGTCAAAGCGGCCACCGAGTCCACCACGATCAGATCGACAGCGCCAGAGCGCACTAGGCTGTCCACGATTTCAAGCGCTTGCTCGCCGGTGTCGGGCTGGCTGATCAAGAGGTCTTGCAAATTGACGCCGAGTTTTTGGGCGTATTGGATGTCCAGCGCGTGTTCGGCATCGACAAAAGCGCACTGGCCGCCTTGCTTTTGCATTTCGGCAATGACTTGCAGGGTGAGCGTGGTTTTGCCAGACGACTCCGGGCCGTAAATTTCAACCACCCGGCCGCGCGGCAGGCCGCCTACGCCCAGGGCGATGTCCAGGCCCAAAGAGCCGGTGGAGACGACCTGGATGTCTTCAATCACCTCGCCTTCGCCCAGGCGCATGATGGTGCCCTTGCCAAACTGCTTTTCGATCTGGGCCAGTGCGACTTGCAGGGCCTTGGCTTTTTCGCTGTTGGGGGCCATGGTTTTGACGGTTGCGTCCATGAGAAATCTCCTGTGAGGGTGGGTGGGTAATCTTGGAATCCGGCGTCTGGTGTTAACCACAGGCTGGATGCTTGAACAGTAGTTTATACGCAGATTTAAACCGCAGAGTAGCGATTTTTAGTCAGTTTGTATTACTATTTATGCCATGCAAATTCCTCCGCTTTCACCGCCCGACGGTTGGCGCCACAACCACCTGGGCCACTGGCTGCGCCTGAGCCTGGAGCGTTTTGACGCGCGGGTAATGGCGCTGATGGCACAGCACCCGGGCGTGTCGCTGGGTTTGTCCAACCTGGCCGCGCGCAGCCAGCTGGCCGCAGCCCACTGGCATATCAGCCGCCACCTGCCGCCCGCGGGCGCACGCCTGACCGAGCTGGCGCAGCGCGCAGGCATAAGCAAGCAGGCCATGGGCACGCTGGTCAACCAGTGCGAGGCCTGGGGCATGGTGCAGCGCGAACCCGATGCACGGGATGCACGCGCGCGCCGTGTCTGCTTTACCGCCACCGGGCGCGCCTGGCTGGCCGCCTATGCCGACAGCGTGGCGCAGGCCGAAGACGAGCTGCGCAGCGCCGTGGGCCCCGAGGTGGCGATGGTGCTGGCACTGGGGCTGGAGGCCTATAGCGCGGCCTGAAAAGACGCATGGGCAGATGCGCTTCGGCGGGGGCAAACCCCTAGGGCGCAGCGCGGTGCCAAGGCGGGGCGCACGCCTAGAATGGTTTGTCACTTCCGACGACACAACACCACAGCGCACAGCGCAGGAGACAGGTATGCGGATTTTGATCGCCGAAGACGACCAGGTACTGGCCGACGGCCTGTTGCGCGCCCTGCGCAGCGCCGGAGCCGCCGTGGACCACGTGGCCAGTGGCACCGAGGCCGATGCGGCCCTGATGACCAACACCGAGTTTGACCTGCTGATTCTGGACCTGGGCTTGCCCAAGATGCATGGCCTGGACGTGCTCAAACGCCTGCGCGCGCGCGGCTCGGCGCTGCCGGTACTGATTTTGACGGCTGCTGACAGTGTGGAGGAGCGCGTCAAGGGCCTGGACTACGGCGCCGACGACTACATGGCCAAGCCCTTTAGCCTGCAAGAGCTAGAAGCCCGCGCCCGCGCTCTGGTGCGCCGGGGCATGGGCGCGACCAGTAGCAACATCAAGCACGGGCCGCTCATTTACGACCAGTCCGGCCGCGTGGCCACCATTGACGGCAAGATGGTCGAACTCTCGGCGCGCGAGCTGGGTTTGCTGGAAGTGCTGCTGCAGCGCACCGGCCGCCTGGTGAGCAAAGACCAGCTCGTAGAACGCCTGTGCGAATGGGGCGAAGAGGTGAGTAACAACGCCATCGAGGTCTACATCCACCGCCTGCGCAAAAAGATCGAAAAAGGCCCGATCCGCATCGCCACGGTGCGGGGCTTGGGCTATTGCCTGGAAAAAATACAAAGCTAGATGGCCCCCACGCTTGTCGCTTCGCGTACTGCGCTGCCCCCCGAGGGGGCGCTGCGCCTTGGGGCGGCCCGGCGGCGCAGCGGTCAGGGCCCCCACGCTTGTCGCTTCGCGTACTGCGCTGCCCCCCGAGGGGGCGCTGCGCCTTGGGGCGGCCCGGCGGCGCAGCG
>CANFNE010000133.1 GCA_947448105.1 Burkholderiales bacterium | reverse complement strand
GGTGGTGATCACCACTGGCTCGTCGCCCTGCGGCTCGGCGCCGTCTGCGCCCAACAGCTTGAAGTTGTAGTCCGGGCGGTTAAAGGTCTCGGGCTTGCCGCGCACCAGTTCGCGCTTGGCCTTGAGGTCACGCGCCAAACGGTGCAAAAACGCCAGGCTGGGTTGCAGGCCGGCGAGTGGCGCGGCTTCGCTGCCCGGCGTAGCCAAGGGCGTTTGCAGCCATTCCTCGGTCACGATGGCGTCTAGCTGGTCGTGGCGCAGGTTGTGGCTGATCGGCACGCTCTCAAGGCGGGTTTCGCTCGAAACAATCGTCAGCGTCGCTTCGTCCAGCGTCACGTACAGGCTCACTGCCGGGCAGTCGCGCCCCTCTTGCAAGGTGTAGTTTTGCACTACCGCGTCGGGCAGCATGGTGACTTTGTAGCCCGGCATGTAAACGGTGGACAGGCGCGCGCGGCCCAGGCGGTCGATGTCGCTGTCGGGCAAGACGGCCAAGGCAGGCGCGGCAATGTGCACGCCCACGGTCACCGTGCCGCTGCCCAGGCCTTGGACTGACAAGGCGTCGTCAATCTCGGTGGTGGCCGAGTCATCAATCGAAAACGCCGACACCGAGGCGCGCAGCAGCACCTCACCCACCGGCGGGGCTGATACCGCGGCAAAGCCCACGCCTTGGGGAAAGTTCTCTAGCAAGAAGCGCTTCCAGTGGAACTGGTAGGGCGAATCAATGGCGCCGCTGCGCTGCAGGAGTTCCAGCGGAGCGGTACGGGTGGCGCGCGAGGCGTCCACCACAGCCTTGTATTCGGGGGCGTTTTTGTCGGGCTTGAACAGTATTTTGTAGAGCTGCTCGCGCACCGCCTGGGGACACACGCCATCGGCCAGTTCCTGCGCCCACTGGGCGATCAGGGCGACCGTGGCCTTTTTCTTCTCAATGGCCACCAGCGCCTGGGCGATCACCTCGGCCGAGGCCTTGCGGAAAAAACCCTTGCCCGCGCGGCGAAAGTAGTGCGGCGCCTCAAACAGGCGTATCAGCATGGCCGCTTGCTGCTCCAGCGTGGCGTCCTTGCTGAAGTATTCACGCGCCAGGGTGGCAAAGCCAAAGTCGTCTTCCGGGGAAAACTCCCAGGCCAACTCGAGCTCAATGCTCTCGCTCAAGGCCTGGGCCGCCGCCATGAACGCGGCGGGCGCGGGTTTTTCAAAGCGCAAGAGCACATGGGCCATCTTGGCCTTGACGCGCTTGCCACTGTCGAGCTCGACTTGCACCGAGGCATCGCTCTCTGACAGCACCCGACCGGCCATGAATTTTCCGGCTTCATCAAACAATACAAACATGGCGTGGATTGTCCCATGGCAAGGGCGTTGGCCCCGCGCCCGATAATCAGGCCATGGCAGTCCCCTTCGGAAAAATCACTTTACGCAGCCGTCTGGCGCCCTGGTGGGTAGGCTTGGACGGGCCTTTGGCGTTTATCGTCTTTACCCTGGCCTGCGCTGGCTTGCTGGTGATGTATTCGAGCGGCTACGACCACGGCACCCGCTTTGCGGACCATGCGCGCAATATGCTGATCGCCGGGGTGGTGATGTTTGTGGCCGCGCAAATTCCGCCCCAGCGCCTGATGACCCTGGCCGTGCCTTTGTACCTGCTGGGCGTGGCGCTGCTGGTGGCGGTGGCGGTGTTTGGCGTGACCAAAAAAGGGGCGCGGCGTTGGCTCAATGTGGGGGTGGTGATCCAACCCAGTGAAATTCTCAAAATCGCGGTGCCGTTGATGCTGGCCTGGTGGTTCCAAAAGCGCGAAGGGCAGTTGCGGCCGCTGGACTTCTGCGTGGCAGCGCTGCTTCTGGGCGTACCGGTGGGTTTGATCATTCGCCAGCCCGATTTGGGGACCGCCATGCTGGTGCTGGCTGCGGGCCTGGCGATCATGTTTTTTGCCGGGGTGAGCTGGAAGCTCATCGTGCCGCCAGCGGTACTGGGCCTGATTGCGGTGGTCTTGCTGGTGGGCTTTGAGCCCGTGCTGTGCGCGGACGGCATGCGCTGGCCCGTGCTGCACGACTACCAGCAACAGCGCATTTGTACCCTGCTCGACCCCTCGCGCGACCCGCTGGGCAAGGGCTTTCACATCATCCAAGGCATGATTGGCATCGGTTCGGGCGGCGTGTTTGGCGTGGGATTCATGAACGGCACGCAAACCCACCTGGAATTTATCCCCGAGCGCACCACCGACTTTATTTTTGCCGCGTTTTCGGAAGAGTTCGGCCTGTTGGGCAACCTGCTGCTGATTGCGGCTTTTATCGCCCTGATTCTGCGTGGCCTGGCCATTGCACTGGACGCACCCACCTTGTTTTCTCGCTTGCTGGCAGGCAGCGTGGCCATGATTTTTTTCACCTACGCTTTCGTCAACATGGGCATGGTCAGCGGCATCGTGCCGGTGGTGGGCGTGCCCCTGCCCTTTATCAGCTACGGCGGCACGGCCATGGTGACGCTGGGTTTTGCCTTGGGCATTTTGATGTCGATCAGCAACGCGCGCCGCCTGGTGCAAACCTGATCTGCAACCCCGGGCGACGCAGCACGCCACAAGTCCTGCGCACTTTCCGGGCATCTGCGGCGCCCTAGAATGGCCGCATGATCTCCCGCGAACCCACTATTGAACGCCTGGCTACGGCCAAGTCCTTGTTGCTCACCCCGTTTGGTCTGGACGAAACCCACCTGGCGCGCGCGCTGGCCGAAATCAAGATGCAGCGCGTCGATGAGGCCGACCTCTACTTCCAATACACCCGATCAGAAGGCTGGAGCCTGGAAGAAGGCATTGTCAAAACCGGCTCGTTCAGCATCGACCAGGGCGTGGGCGTGCGCGCGGTGAGCGGCGAGAAAACCGCGTTTGCCTATTCCGACGATATTTCTGAGGCCGCACTGCTCGACGCCGCGCGCACCGTGCGCACCATTGCCAGCGCCGCGCAGACCCGCCGCACCAGCGTGGGCAAGCCCAAAATCGCCCGCAGCCGTTCGCTCTACCCCGACCAAGACCCCATCTCCACCCTGGACAGCGCCACCAAGGTCGCGCTTTTGGGCAAGGTGGAACGCCTGGCCCGCGCCAAAGACCCGCGTGTAGCCCAAGTCATGGCCGGTTTGGCCATGGAATACGACGTGGTGCTGATTGCCCGCGCCGACGGCACGCTGGCGGCCGACGTGCGGCCTCTGGTGCGCCTGTCGGTCACCGTGATTGCCGAACAAAAAGGCCGGCGCGAAATTGGCTCGTCGGGCGGCGGCGGCCGCTTTGGCCTGGCGTATTTTGACGACGCCCAGATCACCCAGTACGTGGACCAGGCGGTGCACGCGGCGCTCACCAACCTGGAAGCCCGCCCCGCGCCTGCAGGCGAAATGACCGTGGTGCTGGGTTCGGGCTGGCCCGGCATCTTGCTGCACGAGGCCATTGGCCACGGCCTGGAGGGCGACTTCAACCGCAAGGGATCAAGCGCCTTTAGCGGACGCGTGGGCCAACGCGTGGCGGCCAAGGGTGTCACCGTGCTCGACGACGGCACGATTGCTGATCGCCGCGGCTCGCTCAATGTGGACGACGAAGGCAATACCAGCGGACGCAATGTGCTGATCGAAGACGGTATTTTGAAAGGCTACATCCAGGACGCGATGAACGCGCGTCTGATGGGCGTGGCGCCCACCGGCAACGGCCGGCGCGAAAGCTACGCCCACGTGCCCATGCCGCGCATGACCAACACCTATATGTTGGGCGGCGACAAAGACCCACAAGAAATCGTCAAAAGCATCAAAAAAGGCCTGTACGCCACCAACTTTGGCGGCGGGCAGGTGGACATCACCTCGGGCAAGTTTGTGTTTTCCGCCAGTGAAGCCTATTGGGTGGAAAACGGCAAGATTTTGTACCCGGTCAAGGGCGCCACGATTGTGGGCAGCGGCCCGGAATGCTTGAAGCGCGTGAGCATGATCGGCAACGACATGCGTCTGGACAGCGGCGTGGGCACCTGCGGCAAAGACGGCCAAAGCGTGCCCGTGGGCGTGGGCCAGCCCACGCTGCGCATTGACGGACTGACCGTCGGCGGCACCGCCTAAGCGGCTTCAGCCTTGCGGCCGTTTCTCGCGGGCGCCCGCGACACCATCCCCATGCTGGTGGGCGCCGCGCCCTTTGGCCTGATCTTTGGCACCTTGGCCATCGCTGCCGGTTTGCCGGTCTGGCTCACCCTGGGTTTGTCGGCGCTGGTATTTGCCGGCTCGTCGCAGTTTGTGGCAGTCAGCCTGATCGGCGGCGGCGCGGCGGTGCCCGTCATCTGGCTCACCACTTTTGTTGTCAACCTGCGCCATGCGCTGTACAGCGCCACCTTGCTGCCTTATGCCCGCGCCCTGCCCGCCCGTTGGCGCTGGGCCCTGGCCTTTTGGCTCACCGACGAAACCTTTGCCGTCGTGGAAAACCAGTTGCGCCACCACACCAGCCTGCACGAAGGCGCGCGCTACTGGCTGGGTTCGTCTTTGGCCATGTATTTCAACTGGCAGGTCTGGACACTTGCCGGGGTGCTTTTGGGCCAAAGCGTGCCCGGCCTGGCCAGCTTGGGCCTGGACTTTGCCATGGTCGCCACCTTCGCCGCCATCGTGGCCCTGCAACTGCGCGACCGCCCGGTGCTGTGCGCAGCACTGGCCGCAGGCGCCGTGGCGCTGCTGGCCCGCGACCTGCCCTACAAGCTGGGGTTGATGCTGGCCGCTGTTGCAGGCGTGGCCACGGGGATGCTGACTGAGGCCTGGTTGGGACGCGGCAACGGGGCGGCGCACGAGGAGACCCCGCCATGAACAGCACTTGGGCGCTGGTATTGGCCGGCATGGTGGTGGTGACCTATGGCATACGCCTGAGTTTTCTGGTGTTTGGCCACCGCCTGACCTTTCCTGGCTGGCTGGAGCGCGCGCTGCGCTACGTGCCCGCCGCCGTTTTGACCGCGCTGCTCGTGCCCATGGCACTGGCGCCACAAGGGGTGGTGGACCTGGGTGTGCACAACGCCTACTTGCCCGGCACGGTGGCGGCGGTGGCGCTGGCTTTGTGGCGCCGCCAGACGCTGCCTGCCATCGTGGGCGGCTTTGTGGTCTATGGCCTGTGGCGCTGGCTGCTGGTGTGAGCCAGGCGGCGCAAATAACATGTGCTACATTTTGGCCATGCATCCCGCCGCTTTTTTCTTTGGCTATTTTTGGTTCTCCAACGCCTGCGGCGGTAGAGAGTTCTGAACGTAGCTGAAAAAAACGTCCTGATACTTCCCAAACCGCCGGCACCCCCGGCGGTTTTTTTATGCCTTTTTTGGACTTTGACTGACCGCTTTAGGAGCTTTGACATGACTGCAAGCGCTGACCGTACCAGCACCACCGACGACGAACGCATCAAGGACATCACCGTGCTGCCCCCCCCCGAACACCTGATCCGTTTCTTCCCCATCAGCGGCACTGCCGTGGAAACGCTGGTGGCCAACACGCGCAAACGCATCCAGAGCATCATGGGCGGCAAGGACGACCGCCTGCTGGTCATCATTGGCCCGTGCTCCATCCACGATCCCGCCGCCGCGCTGGAATACGCCCGCCGCCTGCAAGACATGCGCGCGCACTACGCCGACACGCTGGAAATCGTGATGCGCGTCTATTTCGAGAAACCCCGCACCACCGTAGGCTGGAAAGGCCTGATCAACGACCCCTACCTGGACGAGAGTTTTCGCATCGACGAAGGCCTGCGCATTGCGCGCCAGTTGCTGATCGACATCAACCGCCTGGGCCTGCCTGCGGGCAGTGAGTTTTTGGATGTGATTTCGCCCCAGTACCTGGGCGACCTGATCGCCTGGGGCGCCATTGGCGCGCGCACCACCGAGAGCCAAGTGCACCGCGAACTGGCCTCGGGCATTTCGGCGCCCATTGGCTTTAAGAACGGCACCGACGGCAACATCAAAATCGCCACCGACGCCATCCAAGCTGCCGCCGGGGGTCACCACTTTTTGTCGGTACACAAAAACGGCCAGGTGGCGATTGTGCAAACCAACGGCAACCCGGACTGCCATGTGATTTTGCGCGGCGGCAAGGCACCCAACTACGACGCCGCCAGCGTGGAAGCGGCCTGCGCCGATCTGGTCAAAGCCCATTTGCCCGCCACGCTGATGGTGGACTGCAGCCACGCCAACAGCAGCAAGCAGCACGAAAAGCAACTTGACGTGGCGCGCGACATTGCAGCCCAGGTGTCCGGCGGATCGACCCGGGTGTTTGGCGTGATGGTGGAGAGCCACCTGCAAGCCGGAGCCCAAAAGTTCACGCCGGGCAAAGACACGCCCGCCGCACTGACCTACGGCCAAAGCATTACCGACGCCTGCCTGGGTTGGGACGATTCGGTGGAGAGCCTGGAAGTGCTGTCGCAGGCGGTCAAAGCGCGCCGGGTGCGCCGCAACGCGGCAACCTGAGAAGCACAGCGCCTATGGGCTGAGGCTGCCGACATCGCGGTGGCATCGGCCCATTCTTTTGGGCTGCATCCGGCTCCGGCAATACCTGGGCTGAGGGCTAAGCCGCACGCAACAGCGCTGCAATCTTGTCGTGCACGCCGCCAAAGCCGCCGTTGCTCATGCACAAAATATGGTCGCCAGGACGCGCCTGCGCCGCCACTTGGGCGGCCAGGGCGTCAATCGTGGGCGCCACTTGTGCCCGCGCGCCCATGGGGGCCAACGCTTCGCCCGCGTCCCAGCCCAGACCGCCGCCGTGGCAAAACGCCAGATCAACTTCTTCCAGACTCCAGGGCAGCTGCGCTTTCATGGTGCCGAGTTTCATGGTGTTGGAGCGCGGCTCAAACACCGCCAGAATGCGCGCGCTGCCCACTGTGCGGCGCAGCCCGTTGACGGTGGTGCGAATGGCCGTGGGGTGATGGGCAAAATCGTCGTAAATCGTGACCGGCAATGCGTCTGGCGCGCTG
>CANFNE010000132.1 GCA_947448105.1 Burkholderiales bacterium | reverse complement strand
GGCTTGTTGTGGAAAAAGTTGATTTCCATTTGCCCGGCGCCCACCTCGTGGATCAGCGTGTCCACATTGAGCTCCATCTTGTCGCTGTAGTCGTAAATCTCTTCGAACAGCGGGTCAAACTCGTTGACCGCGTCAATGCTGTAGGCCTGGCGCGAAGTCTCGGCGCGGCCGCTGCGGCCAATGGGCGCTTTTAGCAGGGTGTTGGGATCGGTGTTGCGGGCGGTGAGGTAAAACTCCAGCTCGGGCGCCACGATGGGCTGCAGGCCTTCGGCGGCAAACAGGTCGCAGACCTTGCGCAGCACGCTGCGCGGGGCAAAGGGCACCAAATTGCCCGCGTGGTCAAAACAGTCGTGGATGACCTGCGCCGTGGGGTCGGTGGCCCAGGGCACGATGCGCACCGAGGACGGGTCCGGGCGCAACTGCATATCCTTGTCGGTCGGGTCGATGACGTCGTAGTAGGGGCCGCTTTCAGGAAACTCGCCGGTTACGCCCATGGCCACAATGGCTTGCGGCAGGCGCATGCCCCGGTCTTCGGTGAATTTGGCGCGCGGCAAAATTTTCCCCCGGGCCACCCCGGTCAGGTCGGGTACCAGGCATTCGACTTCGGTGACGCGACGCTCGTTGAGCCACTGCTCCAGGTCGTTGAAAGTCATGGTTTTTTGTTCAGACATGGTTTGCTCCCTCCTGTGCTGCTGCACGCAGCTTGGTGTCATTTTTCCGCCGTAACCGTGGCATTTTGCACCTGCTTGGGCATTTAAAAATGGTCGCGCAGCCGGTGGTACAACGTTCCAAGCACCAGGCTGGGCGTGCGCAGCCAAGCACCTCCGGGAAAGTTGCGGTGCTGCAATCGGCTGAAAACATCGAAACGTTCCGCCTGCCCCACCACCGCCTGCGCTACCAACTGACCGGCCAAACCGGTAAGCGCGACGCCGTGGCCACTAAAGCCTTGCAGGTAGTAAATGTTGTCACCCAAACGGCCGAAGTCGGGCGCGCGGTTCATGCTGATGTCCACAAATCCGCCCCACACATAGTCCACCGGCACGTGTTCCAAACTCGGAAAGACGCTGGCCATGCGCTGGGCCATGACCTGTTTCAGGTGCCGCGGCGTGCTGGCGGTGTAGCTCACGCGCCCGCCAAACAACATGCGCCAGTCGGCACTCAGGCGAAAGTAATCCAGCACAAAATTGTTGTCGCACACTGCCGCGTTCTGGGGCAACAGCGCTGCGGCGCGTTCAGGGCCCAGCGGCGCGGTGCCGATGATGTAGGTGCCCACCGGCATGGCGCGCGGGGCCAACTCGGGCGCCACCGCCGGACCGTAAGCGGGCAGCGTGCAGTTGCCCGCCAACACAGCAAAACGGGCGCGCACCTGGCCCTGCGCCGTGTGCGCGGTCACCGCCGCCCCGCGGTCCAGGGACGTGACGGCGGAGTGTTCAAAAATCCGTACGCCCAAAGACGCAGCCGCGCGCGCCAGGCCCAGACCATATTTGAGCGGATGCAAGTGGCCCGAGCGCTTTTCATAGGCGCAGGCCAGGTAGCGCGCGCTGCCAATATAGTCTTGCACCGCCGCGCCCTGGGCCCATTGCGTGGCAAAGCCGTAGTTGGCTTGCAGCGCCTGCATCTCTTGCTCTAGCGCGCGCGCCTTGCGGGGAGAGTCGGCCACATACAAATAGCCCTGCACCCGGTCGCAGTCGATCTGAAATTCGCCGATGCGCCGCTCAATCAGGTCAATCGCCTCTAGCGACATGTCCCAGGCCTGGCGCGCACCTGCTGGGCCGAGTTGCTGCTCGAACGGCCCCTGCCCGCTGGCAAAACCCACAATGGTTTGCCCCCCGTTGCGACCCGAGGCGCCGCTGCAAATGCGGTCGGCCTCAAGCACCACCACCTGCAAGCCCCGCTGCGCCAGCTCAATGGCGGCGGACAAACCCGCAAACCCTGCGCCCACGACCACCACGTCAGTTGTGACGTCGGTTTGCAGCGCAGGCAGCGGCGCGGCTCGGAGCACGCTGGCTTCGTAATAGCTGTGCTGGTTGAGCTGCGTGTCTGACTTTAAGAGTGAGGCCATGGCGATGTGTACTCAGCGCTGGCGCTTGGCGACCTGGCCGCACAAATACGTCCAGACCAGGGTTGCGGCAGCGTTGCTGGTGATCTCGGCATGGTCGTAGGCCGGCGCCACTTCCACGCAGTCCATGCCCACAAAGTTAAGTCCCGCCAGCTCCTCCAAGAGCGTGAGCACTTGCGTGCTGCTCAGGCCGCCGGGCTCGGGCGTTCCGGTGCCGGGGGCGAAAGCCGGGTCCAGGCAATCGATGTCCAGCGTCAGGTAAACGGGCATTTCGCCAATGCGCTGCGCAATGGCGTCCACGAAGGGTTGCAGGCCCGCGCCGTCGTGGCCGCGCAACTGGCGCGCGGTGTAAATCAGGCCGCCCTGGTCGGCCACGTAATCGCGCGCAGCGCGAACACCACCCGAACGCAAACCGATTTGCACCGTGTGCTGCGGACTGACCAAGCCTTCTTGCAGCGCCTCATAAGTCCAGGTGCCGTGGCCTGAAGGCTCACCAAAGTGGTCGGCCCAGGTGTCGCAATGGGCATCAAAGTGGATGAGCGCAATCTGCCCGTACTGGGCCCTGGCAGCGCGCAGTAGCGCCAAAGTGACCGAGTGGTCGCCACCCAAAAATACGCAGTGGTGGCGCGCCATGAGCGCTGCGGCCTGGGCCTCAATCTGGGCGCGCACCACCGGCAGCGGCGAGGCGTTGGACAGGCGCATGTCCCCCGCATCGCCCAAAAGACCTAGCGGAGAAACGTCGAAGTGGGAGTGCGTGCCGTCGCACAGCATCAAACTAGCGCGGCGGATTTCCTGGGGTCCAAAGCGGGCGCCGGGGCGGTTGGTCACCGCGCCGTCAAAGGGAATGCCCGCCAGCGCAAAGGGCTGGTCTTGCAACGCGTCGGCGGCCAGGAAGCGGTTGCTGTTGTTGGCATAAGCGAAGTGGTCGCTGCTCATCGTGTAACCTCCGTAGCCTTGCATGGTAATCGCTCGCCCCAAGGGCATGGCCTTGCGCTTGGTAGCGCCCCTGGCGCTGCATCCCACTTCTGCCCTTTCATTTTGACCCACCGCTTCCAACGCCCCCTGGCCTACCTCTGCCTGGCCCTGAGCATGAGCCTGGTGGGCGTGTACGTGGCGCTGTCCAAGCCCCTGGTGGCCGCCATTCCGGTGTTTTTGCTGGGCTGGATGCGCTTTGGCATCGCAGCCGTGGCCATGGCCGGATGGCTCAAAAAACCGGCCAACGAGGGCCCTTTGGACCGCCGCACCCGCATCCTACTGTTTTTCGAGTCGTTTTTGGGCAACTTCCTGTTTTCGATTTGCATGCTTTTTGGCGTGAGCATGACCAGCACCGTGTCCGCCGGGGTCATCCTGGCAGCCATTCCAGCCGTCTCGGCGCTCATGAGCGGGGTCTTTTTAAAGGAACGCATGGGCTTGCGCATCTGGCTGGCCGTGGCCTGCGGTGCTGTGGGCATGGCGATGTTGTCACTGGGTAAACAAGCGCCGGGCGCTGGTTTGAGCGCCACCGATGCCGACCGCGCGCTGTGGGGGAATTTGCTGGTGTTTGGCGCCGTGGTGTGTGAAGCCGCTTACATCGTCATCGGTAAAAGACTGACCGCCAACATCAGCCCCAAGCGCATTGCCGCGGTGATTAACCTGATTGGCTTTGGCTTGATGGCGCCTGCGGGCCTGTATTACGCGCTGCAATTTGACTTTGCTGCAGTGCAAGCGCAGTCGTGGGGCCTGCTGGTGTTTTACGCGATTGCCGCCAGTGTGGGCACGGTCTGGCTGTGGATGACAGGCCTGCAAACCATTCCTGCGGCGCAGGCCGGGGTGTTTAGCGTGATGCTGCCGGTCACTGCGGCGGCCATTGGCGCGCTGTTCTTGCACGAGAGTTTCAGCACGCTGCAAGCCGGCGCGTTTGCCGTGGCCTTGTTCGGTCTGCT
This sequence comes from Burkholderiales bacterium, assembly GCA_947448105.1. GTDB lineage: Bacteria > Pseudomonadota > Gammaproteobacteria > Burkholderiales > Burkholderiaceae_C > Allorhodoferax. The sequence goes on along the minus strand of CANFNE010000132.1, from coordinate 3,001 downwards.
GCTGGCCACGCTGCCAGAGCGGCGCACGCCTGCCGCAGGCAGATAGAGGACTAACTTACAAGGCTCGCGCTTACAAGGCTCGCGCGCTGACGACCATGCCATCTTCGTCGGCGTACAACCAGTCGCCCGGGCGCACCCAAACGCCCTGGATCTGCACTGGCAGCTGCGTTTGCCCGGCGATGCGGCGCTGCGTGGGCATGGGCACCAGGGCAAGCGCACGTATGCCAACGGCGCACAGCGCAAGTTCCCCCGCGTCGCGCACGCAGCCATCCACCACCACCCCGGCCCAGCCATTGCGCACCGCATGGGCGCCAAGCTTGCCGCCCATCAAGGCCCGCCGCAAGGACGCGCCGCCCGCCACCACCAGCACTTGCGCCACGCGGCCTTGCGGGCCGTCCACCCAGCCCGGCGACTCCAGCGCCGCTTTGACGCTGGTGTTGTCGTCCAGGCATTGGACCGTGGCTATTGGACCGTGAAAGCGGCGCAACTGCCCGAAGTCAGAAAAAACCGGCGGCAACACCCGAAACCCGCCGCTGGCGTCCTCCAGGTGCTGGTCACACAAATCGGTTGTTGGCGGAAAAGAGGTCATGCAATAGGTCCCAGACAAGCAAAAAGGGGATCGCGCGAAGCCCGCCCGAGCCTGAAAAAATGAACTTGCCCCCTGAAAAAAGGTTTATCCCTCTAGGAAAGAGGCGATTTCTCCAGTAGCATCTGCGCTCCAGCTGAGTAGTTTATCGCTGGCTACACCATCACTTCGATAAGGACGAACCCACAATGGCAACTGCAAAAAAAGCCCCCGCTGCAAAAGCGGCACCCGCAAAAAAAGTCACCGCCGCTAAAGCCGCAGCCCCTGCGAAAAAAGTAGCAGCCAAAGTGCCTGCCAAAAAACGCGCTGTGAACGCCGCATTCATGAAGCCCCTGACCCCTAGCGCCGCATTGGCTGCTGTGGTGGGCGCGGCTCCCCTGCCCCGCACTGAGGTGGTGAGCAAGCTGTGGGTCTACATCAAGAAGCACAAACTGCAAGACGCCACCAACAAGCGCAACATCAACTCGGACGACAAGCTCAAGGTTGTGTTCGGCAAAGCCCAGGTCACGATGTTCGAGATGGCTGGTTTGATCGGCAAGCACCTCTCGTAATTCACGCCGCCGGTCTTACGGCCGGTCTGAAAAAAAAGCCGGTCGTCAACCGGCTTTTTTTTGCCCGTGGGACGGGTACGCAATTTAATAAATTGTGTACCGGTTAAGCCCACGAGGGTCGTCTACGCGTGCACTGCATAGAATCCGCGGGAGCCCGCCAGGGGCCAAGAACAGCACCGACGGTTCAACGTGGAGACCCCCTCATGACAGAAGAAGCAACATCGCCCGCAGTCCCTGCCCGTAGGCGCGCAGGGCGCGGCAGCGGCAGCATCCGCGTTGCACCCGCCACCACCAAATACCGCAGTCTCAAGCACCGCTTTGCACCCACGCCCATGGTGTCGGAGGACGAGCTGGAGGCGATTCACAATGCCTCGCTCACGATTCTGGAAGAAATGGGCATGGATTTCATGCACGAAGAAGCGCGCGCCATCCTGAAAAAAGCCGGTGCCGACGTGAAGGCGGGCTCCGAGCGGGTGCGTTTTGACCGCAACCTGATTCTGGAGGCCATCAAAACCTGCCCCTCTGAATTCACCCTGCACGCCCGCAATCCCGAACGCAATGTGCACATTGGCGGCAAAAACCTGGCTTTTGCCCAGGTCGCCAGCCCGCCCAACGCGTCTGACATGCAAGGCGGGCGGCGCGCAGGCAACCAGCAAGACTTCCGCAATTTGGTCAAGCTCGCGCAACGCTACGACATCATCCATTGTTCGGGCGGCTATCCCGTCGAACCTGTGGATTTGCATGCTTCGGTGCGGCATCTGGATTGTCTGTCGGACATCGCCAAGCTCACCGACAAGGCTTTTCACGCGTATTCGTTGGGCAAGGAACGTAACCAAGACGGGCTGGAGATTGCCCGTATCGCGCGCGGCATCAGCCGCGAACAAATGGACCGCGAACCCTCGCTGTTTTCCATCATCAACAGCTCCTCGCCCCTGCGCCTGGACACGCCCATGCTGCAAGGCATTCTGGAAATGTCCTCGCGCAACCAGATCATCATCCTCACGCCCTTTACCCTGGCAGGCGCCATGGCGCCGGTGACGATTGCAGGCGCGCTGGCGCAGCAAAACGCCGAAGCGCTGGCCGGTATCGCGCTCACACAGCTGGTGCGCCCCGGCGCGCCCGTGGTCTACGGCGGCTTTACCAGCAACGTGGACATGAAAAGCGGCGCACCCGCCTTTGGCACGCCCGAGTACATGAAGGCGGTGCTGGTGGGCGGGCAGCTTTGCCGCAAATACGGCATTCCTTACCGCACCAGCAACGTCAACGCCGCCAACACGGTGGACGCGCAGGCGGCCTATGAATCGGTGTTCTCGCTGTGGGCGCTCACCCAGGCGGGCGGCAACTTCATCATGCACAGCGCGGGCTGGATGGAAGGGGGACTTACCGCGTCTTTCGAGAAATTCATTTTGGACTGCGATTTGCTGCAGATGGTGGCCGAATTTTTGACGCCGCTGGACGTGAGCCCCGCCGGTTTGGGCCTGGATGCGGTGCGCGACGTGGGCCCGGGTGGACACTACTTTGGCACAGCGCACACGCTCGAGCGCTTTGAGACGGCGTTTTACTCGCCCATCATCTCGGACTGGCGCAATTTTGAAACCTGGGACGAGGGCGGACGCCCCACCGCATATGACAAGGCCAACGCCGTGTGGCAAAAAGAACTGGCCGCTTACGAGCGCCCCTATATGGACCCGGCGATCGAGGAAGAACTCGACGCCTTTGTGGCCAAGCGCAAGTCAGAGGGCGGCGCGCCCACCGACTTCTGAACGCAGCACAACTTTAGAAAACCATTGACTCTTTCTTTGCAACAAGGAACGCAACAGTGAAAACAACAGCTCGGGTAGTCGTAATTGGCGGTGGCGTGGTC
>CANFNE010000131.1 GCA_947448105.1 Burkholderiales bacterium | reverse complement strand
GCTGATGGCGAAGTTGGCTGCCACGGGCGCCTACATCCATGCTCGCGCGGCGGATAAGGCCTCAGACGGTGGCCCGGTGACGGCTACTGCGCTGATGGATTCAATTGCGCAGGTGGTGCGTGAGTTGCTGGGGGCGCAGGAGTAGGGCGGTCTGCTGCGACAGGCGCTTTGGATTGGCGCTGTGGCGAATGCGGGTTTTGCGCTTGCAGCTTGGTGCGCGCATGCTTTTTTGCGCCGAGGGCAACGGGGTGAACGCTTCCGCGAATGTCCCCCGCCCTGCGGGCTCCTCCTTTATTTCGCTGCAGCATCCACCCCATTACCCTCAGCAGCCACCAGTGTTGTCGCGCTAGGAGTCAGTACATTGGCGGTCCAGCAACACTTGCAGACGCAGGACGGTATGGCGCTCAGCGCAGTGAGGTAAAGGAGGAGGCCGCAGGCCGGGGGACACGAACGGAGCTGCGTGCCATGCCGTCCTGCGTCCCACGTGTCTTCATCACAGGAACCCCGAGGCTCAGCCCTTAAACCCACAAACCCCCGCCACCGCACAGTTCCCGCAGTCTGGCGTGCGGGCCTTGCACACATAGCGGCCGTGCAAGATGAGCCAGTGGTGGGCGTCCACCAGGTATTTTTGGGGGATGCGCTTGAGCAGTTTGCGCTCGACGGCCAGCGGCGTTTTTCCCGGCGCCAGGCCGGTGCGGTTGCCTAGGCGAAACAAGTGGGTGTCTACCGCCATGGTGGCTTCGCCAAAGGCCACGTTGAGCACCACGTTGGCGGTCTTGCGGCCCACGCCGGGCAGGGCTTCGAGTGCTTCGCGGGTGCGCGGCACCACGCCGCCGTGCTGCGCCACCAAGATTTCACAAGTTTGCAGCAAATGCCGCGCCTTGCTGCGAAACAGGCCTATGGTTTTGATCTGCGCCTCCAGCCCGGCCAGCCCCAGCGCGATGATTTTTTGCGGCGTGTTGGCCACGGCAAACAGGCCGCGCGTGGCTTTGTTCACGCCCACGTCGGTGGCCTGGGCGGAGAGCAGCACGGCGGCCAGCAGCTCAAACACGCTGGCGTAGTGCAGCTCGGTTTGCGGATGCGGGTTGGCCGCCTGCAGGGTGGCAAAAAAGGTCTCGATCTGGGTGGCGTTCATAGCGTGGGCGCTTGGGCGGGCGGTTTGAAAAGTAGACAATAGCGGCAAAACCACACGGACAAGATACACCATGCCCTTGCAATTCGCCGACCGCCTGCAAAACATCGAAACCTCTGCCATCCGCGAGCTGTTCAAGCTGCTGGGCAAGCCCGGCATCATCAGCTTTGCCGGGGGCTTTCCGGACCCAGCGCTGTTTGACGTGGAAGGCCTCAAGTTGTCTTCGGATGCAGTGTTGTCCAACAACCCCGGCCCGGTGCTGCAATATGGCGCCACCGAAGGCTGGGGCCCGCTGCGCGAGCAGATCAGCCACTTTATGGCGAGCAAGGGCGCCACCGTGGCGCCCGACGGCCTGATCGTCACCACCGGCAGCCAGCAAGCGCTGGACCTGATTGGCAAAACCATGATCTCGCCCGGCGACAAGGTGATTGTCGAAGCGCCCACGTTTTTGGCCACCATCCAGTGCTTTCGCCTGTACGGCGCGCACCTGATAGGCGCGCCGATTGACGCCAACGGCGTGGACGTGGACCGGCTGGAGCAGCTGATTGCCGAACACAAGCCCAAGCTGGTGTACCTGATTCCCACCTTTGGCAACCCCAGCGGTGCCACCCTCAGTCTGGAGCGCCGCCTGCGCGTGTTGGAGATCGCCGCGCGCACCCACACCCTGATCGTAGAAGACGACCCCTACGGCGAGCTGTACTTTGACCAGGCGCCGCCACCGAGCCTGCTGGCGCTGAGCGACCAGGTGAGCGGCAGCCGTGAGTATTTGGTGCACTGTGGCAGCCTGAGCAAAATTTTGAGCCCGGGCCTGCGCGTGGGCTGGATGATTGCGCCGCCCGAGTTGCTCGCGCGCGCCACCATGTGCAAGCAGTTCAGCGACGCCCACACCAGCAACCTCACCCAGGCCATTGGTGCGCACTACCTCACCCTGGGGCGGCTGGACGCCGCGCTGGGCGCGGTGCGCAGCACCTATGCCGAGCGCGCCCGCGTGATGGCAGCGAGCCTGCAGCGCACGCTGGGCGAGGCCATTGCCTTTGACGCGCCGCAGGGAGGCATGTTCTTTTGGGCGCGTCTGACCGGCGCCAGGGGCGGCCCGGCCAACGCGGCCGAATTTGCCAAGCGCGCCATTGAGCGCCTGGTGGCCTTTGTGCCAGGCGCGCCGTTTTACGCGCACGACGCAGACCCGGCCACCTTGCGTCTGAGCTTTGCCACCGCCGATGTGGCCAAGATTGAAGAAGGTGTGGCCCGTCTGGGCGCCGCGCTGTGACGGGCGCGCCCGGCACAACGCCCGGGGGACGTGTGCTGTCCCACGTGGAGTTGGGCGCGGTCTTGTGTTTTGTGGCCGGTGCGATCAACGCGGGCGGCTTTTTAGCGGTGGGCATGTACACCTCGCACATGAGCGGCGTGGTCTCGTCCATGGCCGACAACGCGGTGCTGGGGCAATGGCTTTTGGTGTGGATTGGCCTGTGGAGCGTGCTGGCCTTTGTGGGCGGCGCCATGACCACGGCGCTGATGGTGCGCTGGGCGCTGCGGCGCAACCTGCACAGCGCCTACAGCCGTCCGCTTTTGGTCGAAGCGGTGCTGCTGCTGGTGTTTGGCCTGTTTGGCGCGGCCATTGACGCGCGCAGTATGGCGCTGGTGCCGTACGCGGTGGTCTTGCTGTGCTTCATCATGGGGCTGCAAAACGCGCTTATCACCAAGCGCTCCAATGCCGAAATCCGCACCACGCATATCACCGGTCTGGTGACCGACCTGGGGATTGAGCTGGGCAATTTGTTCTATATCAACCGCAGTTTTCCGGACGCGCCCAAGGTGTACGCCAACCGCAGCAAGATTAGCAACCACCTCAAGTTATTAGCGAGTTTTGTGCTGGGCGCGCTGAGTGGCGCCTGGGGTTTCAAGGCAGTGGGCTACATCGCCACCGTGCCACTGGCCTTGGTGCTGGTGGCGCTGGTGGTGCGACCGGTGTTGTTTGACTTTCAGGCGTGGCGGCAGCGCCTGCGCGCCTGATGGGGCCGGGGATGGCGCCAGACCGCCGCCAGTTATTGCGCTGGGCCAGCGCAGCCAGCAGTGCCCTGTGGCTGCCACGCAGCGCCTGGAGCCAGACCCGCGCGCTGGACGATCCCTTTTATTGCGGCGTGGCCAGCGGATCGCCCACCGCAGACGGCCTGGTCTTGTGGACCCGGCTAGACCCCAAAGCGCTGCGCATGGGGCCCGACGGCAGCGCCGCCGTACGCTGGGAACTGGCGCACGACGCGCAGTTTGCCCGCGTGGTGCAGCGTGGCCAAAGCCTGGCCAGCGCGGCGCTGGGCTGGTCGGTGCATGTGGACCTGGCCGGTTTAGCGCCGGCGCGCGCTTATCACTACCGCTTTTTGTTGGGCGACGCCGTCAGCGCCACCGGTCGGACCCGCACCTTGCCCGCCCCGGGCAGTGCGGCGGCGCAGCTGCGGCTGGCCTACGCCTCGTGCCAAAAGTGGGAGGACGGCTATTTCAGCGCCTGGCGCCACATGCTGGCCGACGCGCCCGACTTGGTGCTGTTTTTGGGCGACTACCTCTACGAATACCCCGGCACCGGCAGCAAATTGCGCAAGCCCGGCGGCGGCTGGGTGCTGACGCTGGACGACTACCGCGCCCGCTACGCCCTCTACAAAAGCGACCCCGACCTGCAAGCCATGCACGCTGCCTGCCCCTGGCTCATGACCTGGGACGACCACGAGGTGCAAAACGACTATGCCGGTCTGCAAGCGGGTGACGGCCTGGTCAGCGCGCCCGACTTTGCCGCGCGCCGCGCCGCGGCCTACCAGGCCTATTACGAGAACATGCCTTTGCGCGCCAGCGTGCTCACGCAAGCCCTGGGCGGCCTGGCCACGGGTGCGGAGCTGCGGCTCTATGGCCAGCTCGCCTACGGCAATTTGGCCCAGCTGTATTTGCTCGACGCTCGCCAGTACAAAGACCCCCAGGCCTGCAACCCCGAGGGCAAGACCGGCTCCTCCCTCGTGCGCCCCGAAACCTGCGCCGCATGGAGCGACCCGGCGCGCAGCCTGCTCGGCGGTGCGCAAGAACAATGGCTCGCCGGCGCTCTGGCTTCAGCAGGTGGCGTCCGCTGGAATGTGCTGGGCCAGCAAACCCTGCTGGGCCCGCGCGACTTTGCGTCGGGGCCCGCACAAAAGTTCTGGAACGACGGCTGGGACGGCTACAGCGCCGCGCGCACCCGCCTGACCACCGCGCTGCAGCAGCCCGGTGTGGCCAACCCGGTGGTGCTGGGTGGCGATGTGCATGAAAACTGGGTCGGCCACGTGCTGGCCGACTACGCGCGAGCGGGCAGCAAAAAAGTCGGCGTGGAGTTTTGCGGCACCAGCATCACGTCCAAATCAGGCAAAACGGATTCCAGCGCCGCGCTGCTGCAAGAAAACCCGCATTTCGTGTTTGCCAACGCGCAGTACCGGGGCTACGGCCTGGCCGATTTCACACCGGGCCAACTGAATGTTCGCTTGCGCGTACTCGATGATGTGCAGCGCCAGGACAGCACGGTCAGCACGCTGGCCGCTTTTGCGGTGGAGGCCGGGCGGGCTGAAGTGCTGACGGCTTAGCTTTGCGGCAGGTGCGCCGGGGCTTTGCGATGTGGCAGTTCTGTGGATCCCCCCCCGGGAAGATGGAATTTAAAGCGAAATTTAAAGCACCTTCTCCGCCACCGCGAACCGCGCGCCCCCACCGCCAGCCGCAGGCTCCAACACCCACGCCTTGGTATGAAAACGCGCCACCCCCGGCCGGTGCGCAATCGACACCAAACCACCGCCGCGGGCGGCCAGCAAGTCCACCAGGCGCTGGTAGAGCGTGGCTTCGGTGTCAGCGTCCAGGGCGCTGGTGCCTTCGTCGGCAAACACCCATTGCGGCTGCTTTAAAAACACCCGTGCCAGCGCCAGGCGTTGCTGCTCGCCGCCCGAGAGTTTTTGGCCCCACAGGTCGGCCTGGTCGAGCTTGTCAGCCAAGCCGGGCAGCAGCGCCCATTGCAGGGCGTCGTGCAACTCGGTGTCGCTGTAGCGCGCGGGCAGCTCGGGATAGGCCAGCGCGTCGCGCAGCGGCCCGTTGGGGAAGTAGGGCCGCTGGGGGATAAACATCGCATGCTCGGGGCGCGCCACCGTACCGCTGGCAAAAGGCCAAATGCCGGCCAGCGCCCTAAACAGGGTGGATTTCCCCGCCCCGGACGGCCCTTGCAGCAGTACCCGTTCACCGGCATGCGCTTGCAAGGCCGTGTGCGCCAGCAGCGCCACGCCGCCGGGCAGGGACACTGTTAAATCTTGGGTGCGCAGTTCGCTGGCCAGGGCCGTGGACAGGGCTGGGACTGCCGCTTCGAGGCTTTGCAGCGATGCTTCAAAGTGTGTCAACCGGTCGGTGGTGGCGCGCCACGTCGCCAGCCTCGGGTAACTTTCCACAAACCAGCTCAGGGCGCCTTGCACTTCCCCAAAGGCGCTTGATATCTGCATCAGCTCACCGAGCTGGATGGCACCGCTAAAAAAACGGGGTGCGGCCACCACAAACGGAAAAACCACCGCCGCCTGGCCAAAAAAGCTGGTGAACCAGACCAGGTTTTTCTGCGCCCGGATCAGCCGCAGGTAGTTGTCCAGCACCGCGCCAAAGCGGCCTTCCAACTGGCTGCGCTCCACCGCTTCGCCGCCATCCAGCGCAATCGACTCGCTGTATTCGCGCACCCGAATCATGTGGTGGCGAAAGTCGGCCTCCACGCGTTGCTGCGCAAAGTTCAGCGGAATTTGCGGCCGACCAATGCGGTGCGTGAGCCAGCTGCCTGCTGCGCAGTACAGCAGCGCCATCCAGACCATAAAGCCCGGGATGTTGTATTCCTGCCCCCCCGCGTTAAACGCAAAACCACCGGAGAGACCCCACAAAATGCCCACAAAACTTGCCAGCGTCACTACCGAATTGAGCAAGCCCATGGACAGGCCCAAGGTCAGCGAGGTGAACTGGTTGATGTCTTCGGCGATGCGCTGGTCCGGGTTGTCAGGGGTGGCCTCGGTGGCCGGGTCGGTGCTGCTAAAACGGGCCAGTTCCAAGCGGTAAAAAGCCTGGCCGGCGAGCCAGCGCTGCAAGGTGCTGCGTGTCATCCAGCTACGCCAACGCATTTCCAGCAGTTGCGTGAGGTAAAACTTGTACACCGCAATCACGATGAAGGCAAACGCCAGGTAGCTAAAGCGCCCCAGCTGCGTCCAGAACACTGCTTGGTTCTTCTCTTGCAGCGCATCGTAGAAAACCTTGTTCCAGTCGTTGAACAACACCGCCATGTAAACCAGCGCCAGATTAAGCGCCACGATGGCCGCCAGCAGGGCGCGCGCGCGCCACTTTTCTTCCGAAAAAAAATAGGGCCAGGACAGTGCCCAGACGCGGCGCATTTGCCGTGCGGTGCGGCTCCAATTGCTGGCGCTAGGCACTGGGGTAGCGTGGGTCAGGGGGGTCACGGTTGTCCCGTCAAGGTTTAATTGCGCACACCGCTGGCCACATGGCCTGAGGGCACGTGGCGGGCGGCCGATTCGATGTGGCCGGTCTGGTCGTCAAAAAAGAAGTCGGGCTCAAACTCGCGCAAAAACGCGCCCTTGTCCAGCCCGCCCAAAAACATGGCCTCGTCCACCTCAATGTTCCAGTCCATCAGCGTGCGAATGGCGCGCTCGTGCGCCGGTGCGCTGCGCGCGGTGACCAGTGCGGTGCGCACGCGCATCTGCGGCTGCGCCGCCTGCTGCAAGGCGTGCAGGGCGACCAAGAGCGGCTTGAACGGGCCGTCGGGCAGGGGCAGGGCGGCTTTGTCCGATTCGTGTTGCTGAAAGGCGTTCAGCCCCTGGTC
>CANFNE010000130.1 GCA_947448105.1 Burkholderiales bacterium | reverse complement strand
GGACCGACCAGGCCGTTCACAATATTTGGCAGGGGAAGAAGGATTCGAACCTTCGCATGCTGGAATCAAAATCCAGTGCCTTAACCAACTTGGCGATTCCCCTACACAGGAGGGCAGCGAAGCGCGACCCACCGATAAACCTTGTCAATGCCCTTACGGGGCCTTGAATCTCCTGTCACCAGCCCTTGAGCGGATGGCATTCCAAACTTTTGCACTCTCTGACCAGCACGCCTTGGGGCGCATCCTGCGTGTCAGTCGCGTGCAGTAGCTGGGCAAACACCGCGCTACCTGAGCCTGTCATTCGTGCCTTCAAGCCCTTGGATGCCAACCATCGAATGGTCTGAACCATGTCCGGGCAGAGCTTTTCGGCTACAGGCTGCAAGTCGTTATGGCCAAAGCCGTACGGGTTTGCAGCGAAGCCTGAAATTATAGCAAGGTCCGTATCGCGTTTAAGGCCTGGGTCAGAAAAAATCAGGCTGGTATCGAGTCCCGCTTGCGGTTTGGCAACCAGAAATCGGGTGGGAGCCACCGCAATCGGTGTGATTTGCTCGCCCACACCCTCTATCCAGGCGTTGTCGCCGCCTAGAAAAAAAGGCACATCGGCACCCAAGGCCAGTCCGATGCGCGCCAGCGCTGCGCGCGGCAGGCGCAAATCCCACAAGCGGTTGAGCGCCAGCAAGGTGGACGCGGCGTCCGAAGAACCGCCCCCCATTCCCGCTTGCGCCGGTACCGATTTTTCTACGCCGATGTGCGCGCCCAGGGTGCAGCCGGTGGCTTGCTGGAGCGCACGCGCCGCGCGCAGCACCAGATCGTCCTCGGGCAAGGGCCAACTCAGGTCTTCGCGGCTGAGCGCACCGTCGTGGCGCACTTCAAAGTGCAGTTGGTCACACCAGTCGATCAGCAGAAACACCGATTGCAACAAGTGGTAGCCGTCGGCACGCCGCCCCGTCACGTGCAAAAAAAGATTGAGCTTGGCCGGAGCCGCAATGTCGTAAAGAGCCTGCATGGCCAGGATTATCCCGGCTCAAGAATGATGCGGATCTCGGCCGCCGCATCGGGCGCCAGGCGCCAGGCGCGCAGGCGGCCTGCAGGGAGCTCTTGCAGGTCCACGGCCCAGTCCGCAGCCGTGGCTGCCTCGCCCTGAAGCCAGCCGAACACGGCGGCTATCGGAAACGCTGTACCCATGGTGTGCGCCACCATGGCGTCCACTGAGCTAAACCGCAGTAGATCTGCAGGAGTTTGCAAGGTGGCGGAACTTGCGTCCCAGCGCAGGGTGGCCAGGCGGGTGCCCAGAATGCTGCTTAACTCCAGCGACCCTTGTGTGGCAGAACCAAGGAGTTCAAAGTGGGCCGAAAAAGCCTGCGGCGGCTCGCTGGCCACTTTGACGGCCAGTCGGCCCTGCCAACCGGCTTGGGCGCCGTCGGGCGAACTCCGAACCGTAGGGCTGGCGCAGCCACCGAGCATGAGTACCCAGCACAGGGCCAGCAGCGCCCAGAGCGCAGCGCCTGGCGATCTGTTGCGCGCCGTCATAGGCTGCCGCGCAAACGCGAAATCGTGGATTTGAGTGTCTCGTTGTCGCGGTTGAGTTGCAGGCCCTCTTGCCAGGCGGCGCTGGCCTGCTCGCGCTGGTTCATGGCCCAGAGCACTTCGCCCAGATGGGCGGCAATTTCTGCATCCGGGCGGGCAGTGAATGCTTTTTGCAAGAGTGCGAGCGCATCTGCCAGGTTGCCGCTGCGAAATTCCACCCAGGCCAGGCTGTCGATGATGAAAGGGTCTTCGGGCGCAAACTGCAAGGCCTTTTGCACCAATGCGCGCGCCTCAGGCAGGCGCTGGTTGCGGTCGGCCAGCGAATAGCCCAGCGCGTTATAGGCCGCGTGGAAGTCGGGCTTGGCCAGAATCAGGCTGCGCAGAATCTGCTCCATTTCGTCGGGCCGACCCAGTTTTTCGGCTGAGATGGCGAGCTCGTAACTCAGCTCGGCGTCGCCCGGAAATTTTTGTAGCGCTTGCACGAGAAGCGCATAGGCTGCGGGCTCTTGTTGGTTGTCGCGCAGCAGTTGCAGCTCCAGCGTGATTTTGCTGCGCGCGTCCTCGGCGTCTTTTTCCGGCAGGTGGCGCACCAGGGCGCGTGCCTCGTCCATGTGGCCTTGTTGCGCCAGCACCATGGCGCGGCGCAGTTGCACTTTGGCAGCGTCTTGCGGGCTGTTGATGCGGGCCAGGTAATCCAAGGCCTGGACCAGATCGCGGTTTTTCTGCGCGATTTGCGCCAGCAGCAAATAGGCCTGCACCGTGCCGCGCGGGGTGAGGGCGGCGTCGGTTTCCTCGTCAGCAGTTTCTGGCGCGGAGGGCGGCAGCAAGGTGAGATAGCGTTTGAGCGACTGCTCCGCCTCGGCCAGGGCCTGGTTTTGAAATTCGATGGAGCCGCGCACCAACCAAGCCTCGGGGTAGTCGGGCTGGGCGCGGCTGAGCGCTTCGACCTGGGTCCGCGCCTGCACGTAGCGCTGCAGCTCGATGAGTTTGCGGATGTAGCCCATGTGGATCTCGGGCAGCGGTTTGGCAGCCAGGTACGGTGTTATCAGCGTCTGTGCGGTTTCGAAGTCGGCGTCGAGCAAATTCACGCCCAATAACGCCACGTCGTCGGACAGCGGGTTCAAGCTGGCGCCTTTGCGTGCGGCGCCCAGAGCGGCGTCTTTGGCGCCGGCCAGCAGACGCAGGTTGCCGACCATGGACCAGGCGACGGGCCCGGTATCTGCACGCGCCAAGTCTTTGGCCAGGACTTTTTCGAGCAGTTCGGCGGCCGCGGGTTTGTCGCTGGCGCGGGTAAAAAAGCGGCTCACAAACACGATGGTGGCGCCGCGCTCGCGCTCGTCGGCGCGCGCCAGCAGGCGCTGCGCAGGCAGCAGGGCCTCGCCCAGGCGGTTCAGGCCGACCAGCAGTTGCAGCAAATAGCGGTCCGCTTCGGCAGACTCGGGCAGCGCCTGTTGCCAGGCTTTGGCGGCGGCAAGTGCCGCATTGGCGTCGCGCCCGCGCAAGGCGATTTCAATGGCGCGCTGAAACAGTTGCGGCTCGGGAGCACGGCGTGCCGCACCCAGCATCAAGCCGTAGGCCGCACCGATGTCCTCGTTTTGCAGGCTGATTTCGCTCAGCAGCAGCTGGTAAAACAGCTCGGCTGTGAGCCTGGAACTCGGCGGTGGTGGTGGAGGGGCCGCTGTCGGCTCCGCATCCTGGGCCTGGGCCCATGAAGCCAAAACCAGGGCGCAAACAGTGACAAAGTGGGGGATGCGTGGCATGCGACCATAATAATCCACGGCCCTGTTTTTAGCGCCTGCCACCCCGGGTTGAGCCCCGTTCCCACCTTTGCCCGAGCGCCATGCCTGAATTACCCGAAGTTGAAGTGACCCGTCGCAGTTTTGCCGAGCGCATTGCCGGCGCGCGCATTGAAGCCGTCGAAATGGGCAAACCCCTGCGCTGGCCGCTGGGTTGTGAGCTGGTCACGCTCGTGGGACAGCGCGTGCTAGGCGTGCGCCGCCGCGGTAAATACCTGTTGCTGGACCTGGAACGCGGCTTGCTGCTCGTGCACCTGGGCATGTCGGGCAGCGTTACTTTTTATGCCGAACCGGGCCCGGCGGGCAAGCACGACCATTTTTCGCTGTACACCACGCAAGGCGTGCTGCGCCTGAACGATCCGCGACGCTTTGGCGCGGTGGTGTTTGCGCCCGACGAGCGCAGCCCGCAGGCCCAAAAGCTGCTGGGCCGCCTGGGCGTGGAGCCGCTGGGCGACGCGTTTGTGCTGGACGATTTTTGCCAGGCGCTCAAACAACGCAGCGCGCCTATCAAGCAAGTGCTCTTGGCCGGTGAGACGGTGGTCGGCGTGGGCAATATTTACGCCTCCGAGGCCTTGTTTTTGGCCGGTATCCGGCCCACCACCCGCGCGTCAAAACTGAGCCGCCCCCGTGTGGCGCGGCTGCACGCTGCGGTGCGCCAGGTGCTGCTGCGGGCGGTGGAAAAAGGCGGCAGCACACTGCGTGATTTTTCCAACGCCCAGGGCGAGTCGGGCCACTTTCAGTTGGAGGCGGCGGTCTATGGCCGCGCGGGCCAGCCCTGCCGCTTGTGTGGCAGCCCGGTGCGCACTATCCGCCAGGGCCAGCGCTCCACGTTTTTTTGCCCGGTATGTCAAAAACCATGAAGCTGCAATCGAAGCCCGGCGCGCTGGCTGCGCAAGTGGTTGACTGGCAAAAAGAGCATGGTCGCAACAGCCTGCCCTGGCAAAACACCCACGACCCTTACCGCGTGTGGCTGTCCGAGATCATGCTGCAGCAAACCCAGGTGGCCACGGTGCGTGGCTATTTCGCACGCTTTGTCGATGCGCTGCCCACGGTGCAAGACCTGGCAAGCGCCTCGCTAGACGAGGTGCTGGGCTTGTGGAGCGGCCTGGGTTACTACAGCCGGGCGCGCAATTTGCACCGCTGCGCGCAAGACGTGGTGCGTCTGCATGGTGGCGCCTTTCCGCGCACGGCTGATGTGTTGGTGACCTTGCCCGGTATCGGCCGATCCACGGCAGCGGCTATTTCTTCGCTGTGCTTTGGCGAGCGGGTGGCGATCTTGGACGCCAACGTCAAACGCGTCGTCACCCGGGTGCTGGGTTTTGACGGCGACCTGGCTCTTGCCGCCCAGGAGCGCGCCTTGTGGGACGCAGCCTCCGATTTACTGCCCGAGCCCACGGTGGCTGCGCAATCCATGGCGCGCTATACCCAGGGCATGATGGACATTGGCGCCACGGTTTGCCTGCCCAAAAAGCCGCTGTGCCTGCTGTGTCCGCTGCAGTCTGACTGCCGCGCCTGCGCTGCAGGCGACCCGCAGCGCTACCCGGTGCGCACCCGCAAGCTCAAACGCTCGAGCCAGTCCATCTGGCTGCTGTGGGCGCAAACCTCCGATGGCGCAGTCTGGCTCCAGGCCCGTCCGACACCTGGCGTGTGGGCCGGATTGCAGTGCTTTCCGCTGTTTGACAGCGAGGCTGATTTATGGGACGCAGTACCGCTGTCACGGCGCGCTGCCCTGCAGCCCCAAACCACCTTTGTCCACGTGCTGACCCACAAGGATTTGCACTTGCACCCCTGGCGCCTGGCGCTGGAAAGCGAGGCTGATTTGGGCAGTCTGGGTAGATTGGGCGGGCAGTGGGTGGGAGCCGCACAGTGGCCCGCCATGGGCCTGCCCGCGCCGATCCGCAAATTGCTGGCCAGCGCCTGAGGCTGCTGCGGCTTTAGTGCTTGGCGACGCTTGGCAAGCCGTCGAGCTCGCGGTGGCGTTTGAGCGTGACCCAGTCCGCGCCAAAGTGCTGGGCGAGTTGCTCGACCAGATACACCGAGCGGTGCTGGCCGCCGGTGCAGCCGATGGCTACGGTGACGTAGCTGCGGTGGTCGCGTGCCATGGCGGGCAACCAGTGGCCCACAAAGTCGATGATCTGGGCCCGCATCTGCGTGGCCTCGGGCTGGGCGGCCAAAAACTCGGCGACCGGCGCGTCGCGCCCGGTTTGCGCCTTGAGTGCGCTCTCGTAGTGCGGGTTGGGCAGCATGCGCACGTCAAACACATAGTCGGCGTCGGCGGGCACGCCGCGCTTGAAGGCAAACGACTCAAACACCAGCGTGAGCTGTGCTGGCGCCGAGCCGATCAGCGCTTTGACATAGCCCTGCAACTGGGCGGCGCGGATCATGCTCGAATCAATCACATGCGACTCGGCGCGTATGGCTTCGAGCACGCTGCGCTCGAGCGCAATCGCGTCCACCAGCGCGCGGTGCTGGTCGGTGCTGGCGTGGCCGCTGTCCACCTGCGACAGCGGGTGCTTGCGCCGCGTCTCGGAGTAGCGGCGCACCAGGGTGTCGGTGCTGGCGTCCAGAAACAGGGCTTTGACCGTGAGTCCCAGGGCGCGCAGGCGTGCGAGCTGCTCGGGCACCAGGGGAAGTGAGTTGGCGCTGCGCACGTCCATGGCAATGGCCACGCGCGGCGCGGCATGTTGCTGCTCCAGCGCCACAAAGTCCATGAGCAACTCGGGCGGCAGGTTGTCCACGCAGTAAAAGCCGGCGTCTTCCAGCGCATGCAGCGCCACCGATTTGCCCGAGCCCGACATGCCGGTAATCAGCACCAGCTCCATGGGCAGCACCGTCATGCCATGCCCCGTTGCAGCATTTCGCTGGCGTGGGCTGCGGTGGTGGCCGAGCGCGCATCGCCGCCCAGCATGCGGGCGATTTCGGCCGTGCGCGCATCACCCTGCACTTCGGCCACGCTGCTTTGCGTGCTGCCCGATTGCAGTTGTTTGGACACCACCCAGTGCTGGTCGGCGCAGGCGGCCACCTGGGGCAGGTGGGTCACGGCCAGCACCTGGCGGTCGCGCCCGAGCTGCTGCATGAGCTGGCCCACGGTGTGGGCGACCGCGCCGCCCACACCGGCGTCTACCTCGTCAAAAATCAGGGTTTGCGCTGTGCCCAACTGGCTGGTGGTCACCGCAATGGCCAGCGCCATGCGTGAGAGTTCGCCGCCGGAAGCCACCTTGGCCACGGGGCGTGGTGTGCTGCCGGCGTGGCCCGCCACCAAAAACACCACGTCTTCGAGCCCGCTTTGCTGCGGCTGCGCCAGGGCCTCGAGCTGCACCACAAACTGGCCTCCCTGCATGCCCAGGCCTTGCATGGCTTGGGTGATGGCGTTTGCCAGCAGTGGCGCGGCGCGTGAACGCGCCTTGGACACCGTTTTGGCCTCCAGTAAAAAAGCCGCTTGGGCGGCATCGGCTTCGCGCTGCAGGCCCACCAGATCGGCGGCGGCGTCCAGTTGCGCGAGTTCGGCTTTCCAGCCGGCCAAGGCGCTGGCCAATTCAGCCGGGGTGCGTTTGTAGCGCCGCGCTAGTGACACCCACAGCGCCAAGCGGGCATCAAGTTCAGCCAACTGCTGCGGATCCGGCTCGCTGTGGCGCTGGTAGGCGCGCAAGGTGTGGGCCACGTCGTCAATCTGGGCGATGGCTGAGGCCAGCACGTCGGCCGGACTTTGGAATTCGGGGTCTAGGTGCAACTGGTTTTGCAGTTGCTGCAGCGCGGCGTGCAGCAGCTGCAGGGCGTTGTCGTC